>NZ_LZKF01000007.1:0-27112 GCF_001672665.1 Mycobacterium sp. E2238
GGGCCGGCCACCAGGTCGGCGAGGTGTCCCAGGGCGTGCTGTTCCCCAAGCACCGCACCGATCTGATCGGCTGCGCCGTGACCGTGCAGCGGATGCTCGCGGGCGAGATCGAGACGATGCGGGTCCCCGCCAACCCGCTGGACATCCTGGCGCAGCAGACGGTGGCGGCCGCCGCCCTGGAGCCGCTGGACGCCGACCGGTGGTTCGACACGGTGCGCCGCAGCGCGCCCTTCGCGACGCTGCCGCGCAGCGTGTACGAGGCCACCCTCGACCTGCTGTCGGGCAAGTACCCCTCGACCGAGTTCGCCGAGTTGCGTCCCCGCCTGGTCTACGACCGCGACACCGGCACGCTGACGGCGCGGCCGGGCGCGCAGCGGTTGGCCGTCACCTCCGGCGGCGCCATCCCGGACCGCGGCATGTTCACCGTCTACCTCGCCAGCGAGTCGGAAAAGCCGTCGCGCGTGGGCGAACTGGACGAGGAGATGGTGTACGAGTCCCGGCCCGGGGACGTGATCTCGCTGGGCGCCACCAGCTGGCGGATCACCGAGATCACCCACGACCGCGTCCTGGTGATACCGGCGCCCGGCCAGCCGGCCCGGCTGCCGTTCTGGCGCGGCGACGACGCGGGCCGGCCCGCCGAGCTGGGTGCCGCGCTGGGCGCGTTCACCGGCGAGCTGGCCGGCCTGGACCGCGACGCCTTCAACGCCCGGTGCGCGGCCCTGGGGTTCGACGCCTACGCCACGGACAACCTGTGGGCGCTGCTGGACGAGCAGCGGGACGCCGCCGGCGTGGTCCCAACCGACACCACCCTGCTGGTCGAGCGGTTCCGCGACGAACTGGGCGACTGGCGGGTGATCCTGCACTCGCCGTACGGGTTGCGGGTGAACGGGCCGCTGGCGCTGGCGGTGGGCCGGCGGCTGCGCGAACGCTACGGCCTCGACGAGAAGCCGACCGCCTCCGACGACGGCATCGTGGTGCGACTGCCGGACATGCTGTCCGATGCCGGCGAAACCCCGCCCGGCGCTGAGTTGTTCGTCTTCGACGCCGACGAGATCGATCCGATCGTCACCGACGAGGTGGGCGGTTCGGCGCTGTTCGCGTCGCGGTTCCGCGAGTGCGCGGCCCGTGCCCTGCTGCTGCCCCGCAGGCACCCGGGCAAGCGGTCGCCGCTGTGGCACCAGCGCCAGCGGGCCGCCCAGCTGCTTGACGTGGCTCGCAAATACCCCGACTTCCCGGTGGTGCTGGAGACCATCCGCGAATGCCTGCAGGACGTGTACGACGTGCCCGCCCTGGCCGCCCTGATGGCCGGCATCGCGCAGCGCAAGGTGCGGGTGCTCGAAACCGAGACGGCGCGGCCGTCGCCCTTCGCGGCCTCCCTGCTGTTCGGCTACGTCGGCGCCTTCATGTACGAGGGCGACACCCCGCTGGCCGAGCGCCGGGCGGCGGCGCTGTCGCTGGACAGCACGCTGCTCGCCGAGCTGCTCGGCCGGGTCGAGCTGCGCGAGCTGCTCGACCCGGACGTCATCGCCGCGACCGGCCGCCAGTTGCAGCACCTGTCGGCGGACCGGGCCGCGCGCGACGCCGAAGGCGTCGCGGACCTGCTGCGGCTGCTGGGCCCGATGACCGAGGACGAGGTCGCCGCCCGGGCCGGCGGCGCCGAGGTGGGCGGCTGGCTCGAGGGCCTGCTCGCCGCCCGGCGGGCGCTGCCCGTGTCGTTCGCCGGCCGCAGCTGGTGGGTGGCCATCGAGGACATCGGCCGGCTGCGCGACGGGGTCGGGGCGCCGGTTCCGCTGGGCGTGCCGGCCGCGTTCACCGAGGCGGTGGCCGACCCGCTGGGCGAGCTGCTGGGCCGGTACGCCCGCACCCACACCCCGTTCACCACCGCCGCGGCCGCCGCCCGGTTCGGGCTGGGACTGCGCGTGACGGCCGACGTGCTGGGCCGGCTGGCCGCCGACGGCCGCCTGGTGCGCGGCGACTTCGTCGCCGCCCCGGAAGTCTCGGAAACCTCCGCGACGGGCGGAGGCGAACAGTGGTGCGACGCCGAGGTGCTGCGCGTGTTGCGGCGGCGTTCGCTGGCCGCGCTGCGCGCGCAGGTCGAACCGGTGAGCACCGCCGCGTACGGACGGTTCCTGCCCGCCTGGCACCGGGTGGCCTCGCCCGGTTCCCCGGGCCACTCGGGACTCGACGGGCTGATGTCGGTGGTCGACCAGCTGGCCGGTGTCCGGATGCCGGCCTCGGCGATCGAACCGCTGGTGCTTGGCCCACGGGTCCGGGACTACTCCCCCGCCATGCTCGACGAGCTGCTCGCCACCGGGGAGGTGACCTGGTCGGGCGCCGGGTCGATTTCGGCCAGCGACGGCTGGGTCGCGCTGCACGTAAGCGATTCCGCGCCCTTGACGCTGGCCGGGCCGGCCGAAATCGACTTCACCGAAGCCCACCGCGCGATCCTGGACACGCTGGCCGGCGGCGGCGCGTACTTCTTCCGTCAGCTGGCCCAGAGCGGCATCCCCGACGCCGAACTCAAAGCCGCGCTGTGGGAGCTGATCTGGGCGGGCTGGGTCACCGGCGACACCTTCGCGCCGGTGCGCGCGATGCTCGGCGGTGTCGGCAACCGCAAGCGCGCGGCCCCGGCGCACCGGTCACATCGCCCGCCGCGCCTGAGCCGATACAGCGTGGCGCATGCGCAATCCCGCCCCGCCGACCCCACGGTGGCGGGCCGGTGGTCGGCCCTGCCGCCACCCGAGCCCGATTCCACGGTGCGCGCCCACTACCAGGCGGAGTTGCTGCTGGGCCGTCACGGCGTGCTGACCAGAGGCGCGGTGGCTGCCGAGGGTGTCGCCGGCGGATTCGCCACGCTCTACAAGGTGCTGAGCACCTTCGAGGAGGCCGGCCGGTGCCAGCGCGGCTACTTCGTCGAGTCGCTGGGCGGCGCCCAGTTCGCGGTCGCCTCGACCGTCGACCGGCTGCGCAGCTACAGCGACGGGATCGACCCCGAGCGACCGGAATACCGGGCCGTCGTGCTCGCCGCCGCCGACCCGGCCAATCCCTACGGCGCCGCGCTGCCGTGGCCGGCCCCAGGCGGGGAGGGCGCACGGCCGGGCCGCAAGGCCGGCGCGCTCGTCGTGCTGGTGGACGGCCACCTGGCCTGGTTCCTCGAGCGCGGCGGGCGGTCACTGCTCACCTTCACCGACGACCCGGCGGCCCACCATGCGGCGGCCGCGGCGCTGGCCGAGTTGGTCGCCTCCCGGCGCGTCGCGTCGATTCTGGTCGAGCGCATCGACGGCGCACCGGCGTTGCAGCCCCAAAACGGGCCCAGCCCGGTGGCGGACGGCTTGCAGGAAGCGGGCTTCGCCCGCACACCACGCGGACTGCGACTCCGGTAAGGCCGCGCCAGCCATGCCCGAAGGAGACACCGTCTGGCACACCGCGGCAGTGCTGCGCGAGCACCTGGCCGGGCGCACCCTCACGCGCTGCGACGTCCGCGTCCCCCGGTACGCGACCGTCGACCTCACCGGGCAGACGGTCGACGAGGTGCTCAGCCGAGGCAAGCACCTGTTCATCCGGGTGGGCCGGGCGAGCATCCACTCGCACCTGAAGATGGACGGCAGCTGGCGGGTCGGCGACCGGCCGGTGCGGGTCGACCACCGGGCGCGGATCGTTCTGGAGGCCGGCGCCGTCCGCGCCATCGGCGTGGACCTCGGCGTCCTGGAGATCCTGGAGCGCGACCGCGACGGGGACGCCGTCGCCCACCTGGGGCCCGACCTGCTGGGCGACGACTGGGACGCCGGGCTGGCCGCCGCCAACCTGGCCGCGTACCCGGACCGCCCGCTCGCCGAGACGCTGCTGGACCAGCGAGTGCTGGCCGGAATCGGCAACGTGTATGCCAACGAGCTGTGTTTCGTCAGCGGACACCTGCCCACCGCCCCGGTGAGCGCGGTCGCCGACCCGCGCCGGCTGGTCGCCCGTGCCCGAGACATGTTGTGGCTGAACCGGTCCCGCTGGAACCGCTGCACCACCGGCGATACCCGGGCCGGGCGGCAGCTGTGGGTCTACGGGCGCGCCGGGCAGGGTTGCCGTCGCTGCGGCACCCCGATCAACTACGACGACGCCGGGGAACGGGTCACGTACTGGTGCCCGTCCTGCCAGCGCTGACGCGACCCGCCACTAGTCCCGGGCGTGCGCCAGGAAGAATTCCGCGATGGCCTCCGACCCGTCGAGCGCGCGGGTGGTGGGCCCGATGATCGCCTTCGGCAGGTATTGTCTGCCGCCCGGCCACGTGTGCCCGCCGCTGTCGATCTGGTAGAAGATCACCTCGGTGGACGCCGCACACGCCGCGGAGTCGAAGCGATGCACGACGGTGCCGTCCCCGACGTTGGGCAGCGCCTGCACCGAGGGGTCGCCCTGGCATCCATCGGCCGAACGCCACTTGTTCACCATCGTGGTCGCGGAGACGGAGTGGCTCAGCCCGCCTCGGCCGCGCACGGCCCCACCGTTGAACGGCACCAGCGGGTCGGCGGTGCCGTGGGCCTCCCAGACCGACACCGGCCGCGACGGATTGCACGCCACCCCGACGCCCAGGGTGCCCGCCACGGGCGCGACCGCGGCGAACACGTCGGCGCGGTCGCACGCCAGCCGGTTGGACATGAAGCCCCCGTTCGACATCCCCGTGACGAAAACGTGCCCGGGGGCGATGCCGTAGTCATTCTGCACCTTGTTCACCAGGCCCACCAGGAAGCCGACGTCATCGATGTGCCGGCGATCCGCCGGCGACGCCCCCCGCCCGTCGGCCCAGCTCTTGTCGTAACCGTCTGGATACACCACGAGCAGGTTGTGGGCGTCGGCGACCGCATCGAAGCCGGTCAGCCCCCGCTGACCGTTCCCGGTACCGCCGCCGCCGTGCAGGCTCAGCACCAGACCGACCGGGCTACCCGGCGGCACATGTAGCAGGTAGGTTCGATCCATGCCGCCGGAACGGAACGTGCCGGAAGCATCCCGAGCGGTGGCCGCCGAGACATGCCGCACACCACAACCCACCAAGCACACCGCTACAACGGCCACTGACAACCAACGCACGTACGGCATATCGTCAATACACCGACGGAGCCGATGCCGGAGCAAACCCGGGTGTGGCGATGATCGCAATATCATTGATCCTGCACCGTGCGCCGCCGCAACGTGCGAATAATATTCGGGCAGCCCCCGCGGTCAACGAGCAACGGCACTTCGATGTCACGGGAGTATCAGAAATGACGAGGACCCAGATTCGCAACCCCAGCCTGCTGCTGTTGCTGTTGGCTGCCGGGGTTGTCCCGGCCGCCGGGCTGCTGGGCGCGCTGGGAGCGGCCCCGGCCGCGCAGGCGAGCGCGGCCGATGACGCTTTCCTCGCGGCACTGACGTCCAAGGGCATCAACTACGAGTCGCCCGAAACCGCCATCCGGTCCGGTCATTTGGTGTGCCAGGAACTCGAGTCCGGTGAATCGCCGCAACAGGTGGCCAACGACGTCATGACCAACAGCCACCTCGATGGCTATCACGCCGGCTACTTCGTGGGCGTGAGCATCCGGGCGTACTGCCCGAAGTATCAGGCCTGAAATTTACAGGCAGTTGACAGGCTCGTGACAAGCGCGCCGGTAAAATTGAGCCTGAACCTATCTCGAGAATTCGAAGGCCAAATGATTCCTAAACTTTTGGTCGGCGTTGCACTCACCCTCGGCGCTGCAGGTTGGACGGCAGCATCGGCAAACGCCGACCCAAGCCCCTTCAGCACGCTGAGTTGCAGTTGCCAGGAGACGGCTCCGGCGGGCAGCACGACCCTGACGGACAAGGTCGATCGGGGAATCCAGCAAGGCCTTTCGGATCTGCCGGCCATCGCCGTCGAGCACTGACACTCACTTTCGCGTCCGCCGCTCGATGTAGTGGTAGCGCGCGGCCCGTCGGCGGATGCGATACGCACTTCCGCGCGTGCGGTGCGGCTGCGCGACGGCGTGCATCGGCTCGCTGTAGAACAGCAGCTTGCCCAGCTCCACCAGCACCAGGTAACAGACCACGAAGGTGCCCAGCGCGGCGAAGAACTGCCACGGCAGCGGCGTGAAGCCCAGGGTGCGCGCCAACGGCGAAATCGTCAGCCCGGCGCCGACCGCCACCACGGTGAGGCTGGTGACGGCGAGCAGCGCGCTGGGCCGGCTGCGAAAGAACGGCACCATGCGCGTGCGAATGACGAAGATGATCAGCGTCTGCGTCGCAAGCGATTCCACGAACCAGCCGGTCCGGAACTCGATAGCACCGGCGTGCAGCACGCCCAGCATCAATCCGAACGTCAGGAAGTCGAACAGCGAACTGATCGGGCCGAAGATCAGCATGAAGCGGCGGATGAACGCGACGTTCCAATGCGACGGCGCGTGCAGCTGCGCCGCGTCGACCCGGTCGGTCGGGATCGCCAGCTGCGAGGTGTCGTAAAGCAGGTTGTTGAGCAGGATCTGGCTGGGCAGCATCGGCAGGAACGGCAACAGCGCCGACGCGGCCGCGGCGCTGAACATGTTCCCGAAATTGCTCGACGTGCCCATCAGCACGTACTTGATGGTGTTGGCGAAGATGCGGCGCCCCTCGGCCACACCGGTGGCCAGGACGCTGAGGTCCTTCTCCAGCAGCACCACGTCGGCCGCGTCCTTGGCCACGTCGGTGGCGCTGTCGACGGAGATCCCCACGTCGGCGGCGTGCAGGGCGAGCGCGTCGTTGACGCCGTCGCCCAGGAAGCCGACCGATCGGCCCTCGCGCCGCAGCGCGGTGATCAGCCGCTCCTTCTGCTCGGGGGAGATGCGCGCGAAGATCGTGTTCTTCCGCGCGGTGCGGGTGAACGCGCGGTCATCCAAACCGTCGAGCTGTGCGCCGGTGACGGTGCCCTTCGACGCCAAACCCAGTTCGGCGCAGACCTTTTCGGCGACCCGGGGGTTGTCCCCAGTGGCGATCTTCAGCTCGATGCCCAGCTCGGCCAGTTCGGACAGTGATTGCCGCGCAGCGGATTTGGGCTCGTCGGCGAAGACCAGGAAGCCCACGAGCGACAGGTCGCACTCGTCCGCCCGGGTGAGCGTTGTCAGCGACGGCGCCGGTTTGGTGGCCACGGCCACCACCCGACGCCCGGCGCCGAACAAGCCCGCGAGGGTTTCCTCGGCCGCCGACGGGACCGCGCGGCACTGGGCCAGCACCTGCTCAGGCGCCCCCTTGACCACCAGCACCCGGCCTCCGTCGTCGTCGACCAGCGCCGACGTCGCCCGGCGTTCATGGTCGAACGGCAGCATCGCAACCCGTCGCGCGGCCCCGGGCACCAATTGGTGCGCCTGCGGCGACTCCCAAAGCGCGGCGTCGAGCGAATTGGCGCTGGCGCCACCGGTTTCCGGGTCCACATCGGTGGCCAGCAGTCCCAGCCGGCGGACCGCGTCGCTGTGCGCACCGGCGGGATCGACCGAGTCCACCAGACGGATCCGGCCCTCGGTCAGGGTCCCGGTCTTGTCGGTGATCAGGATGTCGATGTCGCCGAGGTCTTCGATGCACACCAGCCGCTTCACGAGCACCTTCGCTTTGGCCAGCTGCCGTGATCCGGTCGCCAGGCCGGTGCTGACGACGGCGGGCAGCAGCTGCGGCGTGATCCCGACCGCGATCGCGAGCGAGAACAGCACGGAGTCGATGATGGGCTTGGCCAGCAGTAGGTTGCTGATCAAGATGATCACCATCAGCGCGACGGCGACCTGGAGCAGCAGGTAGGAAAAACGGCGCAACCCGACCTGGAAAGCGGTTTCGGGCTGGCGTTCGTCCAAACCCGCTGCGATTCGCCCGAATTCGGCGTTTTTCCCGGTGGCGTACACGACACCGGTGCCCTCGCCCGCACTGACGATTGTGCCCATGAAGGCCAGGTCGGTCGCGTCAGCCACGTCGGTTCCGGCAGGCACCGGTTCCGGTGACTTCTCCGATCCGGTCGATTCCCCGGTCAGGATGCTTTCGTTGCATTCCAGACCGTTGACGTCGATCAGCCGGACATCGGCCGGCACGGCCTCCCCCAGCGACAGCCGGATCACGTCGCCCGGGACGAGCGCGGTGACGGCGATCGCGACGAACTTCCCGTCGCGGCGCACCACGGCGTTGTGGTGCACGCTGGCATGCAGGTCGGCCGCGGCCCGCTCGGCGCGGTATTCGTTGATGAAGCCCAGGCCGATGCTGGCCGCCAGGATGATGCCGATGATGACGGCCTGCATGCTGTCGCCCAGGAAGTACGAGACCACCGCGGTGCCGGCCAGCAGGATGAGCACGGCGTTGCGCAGTTGACGGCCCAGTACCGCAAGGACATTGACGCGGTGGGTCCGCACCGCGTTCGGGCCGTAACGCGCCAGCCGGGCGGCGGCCTCCGTGCCGGACAACCCGGTCGCCGAGCTGTCCAGCCGGCGCAGCACCTCGTCGACGGGCGCGGCGGCGACCAGCGTCGCGTTCGGGGCCGCGGACTCGGTCAGCAGGTCAGCAGTCATAACCAGTCGCGCCGTTTGAACATCACGTAGATGACCACCATCAGGACGAAGATCAGGGTGGTGCTGGCCAGGAAGCCGGCGAGGTGACCGAAGCCCGGGTAGGGCACGTTCTGGCCGTAAAAGCCCGTGATGGCGGTGGGAACGGCGATGATGGCCGCCCATCCGGTGAGCTTCTTCATGATGGTGTTGAGCCGGGCGTCTTGCAGCGACAGATTGGTTTCGAAAATCGTTGTGACCATGTCGCGCAACGACTCCGTCCATTCCGACACGCGGAGCACGTGGTCGTACAGGTCTGCATACAGCGGGTCCAATTCGGGGGCGGTGCCGACCTCGTGGCGGTGGTGCTGAATCGAATTGACGACCTCCCGCATCGGGAGCGCCACCCGCCGCAGGGCGACCAGGTCGCGTCTCATCTGAAACGTCCTGCGCTGAAAGCTCGCCTGCCGCGGCTTGCCGTCGAACAGCTCGTCTTCGATGTCTTCGATGCAGTCGTCCAGGGCTTCCACCGCCGCGAAGTGACTGTCCACCACGACGTCGAGCAACCCGTGCACCAGGGCGCCCACCCCGTACTGCTGGGCACCGATCTCGTCCCAGCGCCGGGTGACCGCGGCGATGTCGAAGTCGGGCGTCAGGCGCACGGTGATCAAACCGCGGGGAAGCACGAAGGCCGAGATCCGCTGCATGGACAGCATCCGCCGCGGCTCGTCGGTGGCTTCGTCCGTGACGTGCACGGCATAGACGGTGAAGAAGGTGTGGGTTTCGTATGCGGTGGCCTTGACCCGCTCGGCCGCCGCCACGGCGTCTTCGACGGCCCACCTGTTGAGGCCGAGTTCGTCTGCCAGCGCGCAGAACGCGTCGTGGTCCGGCTCGCACAAATCCACCCAGACCAGGGCGTCGGGCTCGCGGAGGTACTCGGAGATGTCATCGAAGGTGAACTCGTCCTGCGGCTTGCCGTGGCGCCACAGGCGTCCTTGGATGTTGGGCGCGACTTGCACGAGGCCATCCTCTCAGCCGAGCCCGCCCAGCGCCTCTCAGTAGGTGGAGATTTCATCCTGAGCCGGCAGGTCACCGCTGACCATGAAGACGACCCGGCGACCGACTTCCACGGCATGGTCGGCGAAGCGCTCGTAGAAGCGGCCCAGCAACGCCGCGTCCACGGCGACCGGAATATTGTCGGTCCAGTCCTTGTCCAGCAGCACGCTGAACAACTGCCGGTAGAGCTCGTCCATCGCGTCGTCTTGTTCGCGAAGCCGCGCGGCCTGCTCTGGGTCGCGGGATATCAGCACCTGTTTTGCGCTGTCGCCCAACGCGATTGCCACCTTGGCCATGTCGGCGAAACACGCGCGGACCTTGTCAGGAAGTACCCGATTCGGGTGTTCCCGCCGGGCGATCTTGGCGACGTGCACGGCCAGCGCGCCCATGCGTTCGATGTCGGCGCTGAGCTGTACGGCGCTGAAGACTGCGCGTAACTCCCCGGCCACCGGTTGTTGCAGCGCCAGCAACGCGAAGGCTTCCCGCTCCGCTCGCGCGCGCATCACCACCAAGCGGTCGTGCTCCCGGATGACCTGTTCGGCGGCGTCGAGATCGGCCTCCAACAGGGCCTGGGTCGCCCGCCGCATGGCCTCGTTGGCCAGGCCACACATCTCGCTGAGCTGGACGGTCAACTCGGATAGCTGGTGGTGATAGGCAGTTCGCATAGCGCAACGGTGACGCAACGCGAGGCGATTTCACAAGGGACGAAAGCCACCCGAAAAGGGCCTCAACGACTCCTCCCCCGCGCGCCACCGCGGGTTAATCTGCCCCTACTACCATGCCGAGAACACTCGGACGATCCAGCTGAGCCGGGAGAGCACGGTGAGCACACGACGCGGGCTGCCCGGCCTGGGCATGCTGTTGGCGCCGTTGCGTGTCGCCGCGGTGGGTACCGAGATCGCCGCCGGCACCGCGCTGTTGGGCGGCAACGTCGCGATGAGCATGGGGAGGTCCCTGGTGCGCGCCACGCCGGACGTTCCGGCGCTGACCCGCGCGGCCGCGAGTGCGGTGCTGGAGGCGGCGGGCGGCCCACCGGCGCGGCGCACCAGCAGCAACGGCGCGCGGCACTGGATCGAGGTGCGTGGGCTCGAGAGCGAACATGCCGCGGCGATCGCGACCGATGTGTTGGCGGCCGTCCGCGCGACACCCGGCGTGCGGCAGGCCTATCTCAACCGCACCCTCGCGCGGGTGGTGGTCACGGTCACCGACGGCGGACCCTCGGCCTCGGCGCTGAGCCGCACCGTCGCCGGCGCCGAAGGACGGCGCGCCGGCAGGCACCTGCCGGCCAGCCTGCCGGGCGACGACGCGCTACTGATGGGCCGGATGGTCGCGGCCACGGCCGCCTCTGTGGGCCTTGGCCTTTCACTTACCGGCAGTCTGCTGCGGCTGCCCCGACTGCCCGACTTGGTGGCCGTGCCGCCGACGGTCGCCGACCACCTGCCGCGGCTGCGCAGGGAATTGGAGCGACGCCTCGGGCCCGATGGCACCGATGTGTTGTTCGGCATCGTCAACGCCACCACCGCCGCCTTGACGCTGTCGCCGACGGCGGCGGCCGCCGAGGCCGCCACCCGCACCATGCTGGCGGCCGAGGCGTGGAACGGCAGGCTGGCGTGGTCTCGGCACGAGCCCGGGTTGGCCGACCGCCCGGTGCCCGACGACGCGAGCGCGGCGCCGACCGCCAACCCGGCCCCGCCCGACGGGCCCGCGGAACGCTACGCCAACCGCATCGGCCTGGCGGGCCTCGGCGCCGCCGCGGCGGTCGGCCTGCTCACCCGCAACCCGGATGCGGCCGGCGCCGCCGCGCTGGCCGCCGTCCCCAAGCCGTTGCGCACCGTGCGGGAAGCGTTCGGTTGCACGATGAACCGGGGTCTTTCCACCCTTCACGACACGCTGGTGCTGCGCCCGCGCGTGTTGCGGACACTCGACCGGATCGACGCGATCATGGTCGACCCGCGCGCGCTGTACACCGACGAATTGACGGTCAGTCGCGTACTCGGAGTGGACAATTCGGCCCGCGCCCACGCCTGGGAGGCGGTTCGGGCCGCGCTCGAGCGCGACGGCCTCAAGCCTGGATGGCACCCGCTGGCCGACATACCCGGGGCAGGCAGCGTCGGCGAGGCGCTCATCAGCCCCGTCCGCGATCCGTTCGCCGCCGCGGTGCTGACCGAGGCGCGGCGGTCGCAGCCGCGCGTCTATTCCCTCGACGACGACGGATTGCGTTCCCTGGCACAGGGATTCGACCAGCTGTATCCGGCGGACGGGTCGATCGACCACGCGGTGGCGGCGGCCGTCGCGGAGCTGAAGGCCGCCGGAAACACCGTTGCGCTGTTGACCACCTCGGACATGGGGGCCGCGCACCGGTCCGACGTGACGATCGGCCTGTTGCGGGCCGGACACTCCCCGCCCTGGGCCGCCGACGTGATCGCGAAAGACCTCACCGGCGCGTGGCGGTTGTTGCACGCGCTGCCCGCCGCGCGCGCCGCCACCGACAACGCCGTCCGGTTGTCGGCGTCGGCTTCGGCGCTCGGCGCGCTGATGCTGATTCCCGGTGTGCCCGGGCGCAGTTCGGCATCGGTCAACGTCGGCATGGCCGCCAGCCTGTGGTTCGGGTACCGGGCGGCCGTGAAGACGCTGCGCGATCCGCTACCGGAGCCCGAAACCAGCCACGACTGGCACGCGCTGCCGGTTGCCGACGTGCAGCGGCTGCTGCCCCGCCCCACCGAGGAGGAGCGCGAGGAGACGGCCGCCTGGTGGCAGCAGGTGCCACCGGTCCGCGCGCTGCACGACGCGGGCGTGGCTTCGTGGGCACTCGTCCGCGATTTCGCCGACGAGATGCGCGGCGACCTGGCGGACCCCATCACCCCGCTGCTGGCAACCGGCGCGGCGGCCAGCGCGCTGCTCGGCTCACCGCTGGACGCGGTGCTGGTGGGCAGCGTGCTGTTGGTCAACGCCGCCTTGTCGGCCGAGCAGCAGCTACACGCCGAGAACACCCTGAATCGCCTACTCGCCGTGCAGGATCCGCCGGCGAGGCGGCGCGTGGGCCCGCTGGATGCGCACCGCCGCGAGAAGATTCCGACCAAGCGGCTGCGGCTGGGCGACATCATCGAAGTTCATGCCGACGAGGTGGTGCCCGCGGACGCCCGGCTGCTGCACGCCTCGAACGTGGAGGTCGACGAGTCGACGCTGACCGGCGAATCGCTGCCGGTGGCCAAACAGACCGATCCCACGCCGGGCGCCCCGCTGGCCGAACGGACCTGCATGCTCTACGCGGGCACCACGGTGGTCGCGGGGACGGCGGTGGCCGTGGTGACCGCGGTGGGGTCGCGGTCGGAGATGCGCCGGGCGCTGGCGATGGCCCCGCGGAAGATGCAGGAGATCGGGCTGCAGCGCCAGCTGCGGCACATCACCCGTCGGGCCCTGCCGTTCAGTGTGGCCGGCGGGACCCTGGTGGGGCTGCTGAGCGTGGCGCGGGGCACGGGGTTGCGCGAGGCGGTGTCCAGCGCGGTCACGCTGATCGTCGCCGCCATCCCCGAAGGCCTGCCGCTGGTGGCGACGCTGGCCCAGCTGGCCGCCGCGCGCCGGCTCACCGGCGAATCGGTGCTGATCCGCAACCCGCACTCGGTGGAGGCGCTGGCGCGGCTGAACGTGGTGTGCTTCGACAAGACCGGGACGCTGAGCGAGAACCGGCTGAAGGTCAAGGCGGTGCACCCGATGGCGGGCTACAGCCCGGGCGCGGTGCTCGATGCCGCGCTGAGCACCAGCTATGCCCGGCACACGCACCGCGTCGATCACGCCACCGACGACGCGATCCACCGCGGAGCCGACGATCCCGCCCTGCGCGGCGACGGCTCCGCGCCGCAACGACTGACCCGGGACGCGTTCCTGCCGTTCCAGTCCGGCCGCCCGTTCGCCGCCGCGCTCGTCGGCACCCGGCTGACCATCAAGGGCTCACCCGAGGTGCTCGCGACGGCGCTGCTGCACGACGACCACCCCTTGACCCAACAGGTCGACGAGATGGCGGCCCGCGGACTACGGGTGCTGGCGGTGGCCGAGCGGCAGCTCAGCGAAAGCGAAGCCGCCGCCGCGGCGAAGGATCCCGACCGCCTCGAGGCCCTGTGCGGCACCGGGCTCACCCCGATCGGCCTGCTGGGCCTCGCCGACACCCCGCGGGCCGCCGCCCCCGCGTTGCTGAAGGAACTCGGCGAGCGTGGCATCGGCATCCGGTTGATCACCGGTGATCATCCGGCGACCGCGGCCGTGATCGCACAGGAGCTGGGCATCGACGTCACCGCCGACCAGGTCATCACCGGCGGCGACTGGGAGGCGCTGTCCGCCGACGAGCGGGCCGCCGCGGCGGCGTCGCGGGTGGTCTTCGCGCGCATGACGCCGGAAAACAAGATCGACGTGGTGCAGACCCTCGAGCGGGCCGGGGTGGTGACGGCGATGGTCGGCGACGGCGTCAACGACGCCGCCGCGATCCGGGCGGCCAGCGTGGGCATCGGCGTGGCCGCGCGGGGCAGCGACGCGGCCCGCACCGCGGCCGACGTGGTGCTGCTCGACGAACGGATCGAGGCCCTGCTCGACGCGCTCGACGAGGGCGAGCAGCTGTGGCGGCGCGTGCAGTCGGCGGTGTCGATGCTGTTGGGCGGCAACCTCGGCGAGGTGTGCTTCGCCCTGATCACCACCGTCCTGACCGGGCGTTCGGTGCTCAACGCCCGCCAGATGCTGTTGGTCAACATGCTGACCGATGCGCTGCCCGCCGCCGCCCTGGCCGTCAGCCCCCAGACGGGGACCGCCGACGTCGACCGCGACGAGGCGGCGATGTGGCGGGCGATCGGAATCCGCGGGGCCGCGACCACCATCGGCGCCACGGCCGGCTGGGCGATGGCCAGCGTGACCGGCCCGCCGCGCCGCGCGGCGACGGTCGCGCTGGTCGCATTGGTCGGTGCGCAACTCACCCAGACGCTCGTCGATTCGCGCGCCCCGCTGGTGGTGTTGACGTCGGTCGGCTCGCTGGGCGCGCTCGCGGTGGTGGTCAGCACGCCGGGGCTCAGCCAGCTGTTCGGCTGCACACCGCTGGACCCGTTGGCCTGGGGTCAGGGCCTGCTCGCGGCGGCGGCGGCCAGTTCCCTGTCCGCGGCCGCACCCGATCTGCTGCTGCGCGCGTCGCAGGGCGTGCAGCGGCGGTGGCTCGGCGGCGAGCCCGCGACCGAACCCGAAAGGGCACAAAGTCCCACCACTGCGGTGCCGGAGACCCTGCCGGGTGCCGACCGCGCCGACCACGATTGAGGCGTGCACATGCAAAATCGCTTACAGCTCAAGCCCTATCGGTCCGTATCGGAGCACATCGACGGCGCCTGGTGGCCGCGAACGACGAACCTGGTCGACGAGCTGCCGGAGCTGCTGACCGCGGTGTCCGAGCGCCTGGGCCCGGTCGTGATGGTGGGCTACCGCCGCAACGGCTGGAAGGAGACCCCCGCGCTGGTGCAGATCGGCGGCCACACGGTCGAACTGCTGGCCTTCACCAGCGACGAGCCGTCCAGCATCATCCTGATCGGGGAGAACGGCCACCACCTCACACTGCACGTCATCCGCCCGGATGCCGGCGACGAGGTGGCCCGTGAAGCGCTGGAGCAGGCGCGGGTGCCCGCCGACGACGGCGTGCCGTCGCGCAGCCGGTCGACCGTGGCGCGATCCGTGGCCGACGTCGCCGAGAAGCTGGCCCGCCACGAGGGGCTTGGCGACGAGCAACGGACCGCGCAGATCAGGCGCTGGTCCGAAGAGGCCGCCGAGCAGTTCGTCGACGCGCCCGTCCAGACCTTCGTGCCGATCCTCGTCGAACACATCGTTCGCAACCGCATGATGGAGTCCCGCAGAGAAGCCCCGTCGGTGCTGCCGGCGAGCCACCCCTGAGCGGTTGAGCGCGTTCGGTGGACGCCGCGCTGATCGACCCTGACCCCGCGCTCCTCGACGCCACCGCCGTCGTCGAAAAGCTGAGCACCGACGCCGAATTCGGCCTGACCACCGCGGAAGCCGCCCGCCGGCTCGCCGCCGTCGGCGCGAACGACATCGCGAGCGTTCCGCCGCCACCGGCCTACCGAAGGCTGCTGGCGCAGTTTCGCAGCCCCCTGATCTACCTGTTGCTCGCCGCGCTGGTCGCCTCCCTCGCGGTCTGGGTCGTCGAGGGGGGCGACGGCTGGCCCGTCGACGCCGTGGTGATCGCCGTGATCGTCGTCCTCAACGCGATCCTCGGCTACGCGCAGGAGACGCGCGCGGAGCGCGCGGTCCTCGCGTTGGCGCGGATGGCGGCGACCTCGGCGACCGTCCTCCGCGACGGCGCGCGCAGCACCGTTCCCGCGAGCGAGGTGGTGCCCGGCGACGTGCTGCTGCTCGCCGAGGGTGACGCCGTGGCGGCCGACGCCCGGCTGCTCTCGGCCACGGGGCTGGAGGTGTCGGAGGCCGCGCTGACGGGCCTGAGTGAACCGGTGCTCAAGAATGCCCGGACGCTGGCCGGGCCGTCGGCGCTCGGGGACAGAGCGGACATGGTGTTCAAGGGCACCGCGGTCAGCACCGGTGCCGGGCGAGCGGTGGTGACCGCCACGGGGATGGCGACCCAGACCGGACAGATCGCCGGCCTGGTGCGCATCGCCGACCATGAGCCCACCCCGTTGCAGCGTGAGGTCGCCCGGGCCAGCCGGCTGCTGGGGATCGCGGTGCTGGTGATCGCCGTCGTCGTGGTCGCGACCATCCTCCTGGTTTTCGGCATTCACAGCGCCCACGACGTGGTGACGGCAGCGCTGCTGGGTGTATCGCTGGCCGTGGCGGCCGTACCGGAAGGCCTGCCCGCCATCATGTCGGTCGTCCTCGCGCTGGGAATGCGGCGGATGGCCGGCCAGAACGCCGTCGTCAAGGAGCTGTCGTCCGCCGAGACCCTGGGGTCGGCGTCGGTGGTGTGCTCGGGCAAGACCGGCACGCTCACAGCCGGCGAACTGACGATCGTGCGGGTTGTCACCCCCGTTGGCGAAGTGAGGGTCACCGGCGCCGGCTATCGGCCCGAGGGCCGCCTCGAACGTGGCGGGGCGGCGCTGGACGAGGGCGACGACCTGTGGCGCCAGGCGGCGCTGGTGCTCGACGGGGGCGCCGCGGCCGCCAGCGCCACCCTCGACGCGGACGACGGTCGGTGGACGGTCCGGGGTGATCCCGTCGAGGGGGCCTTCCTGGTGGCCCGCGGGAAGCTCGGCGACGGGCCGCGCCCCACCCCGGCCGGCGTGACGACCGGCGACCCCGACGAGGTGCTCGGCCGTTGCACGCACCTGCGGGCCGGTGACCGGCTGGCTCCGCTCGACGACTCGGCACGAGCCACAATCCGCAGCGATGCCGAGCGGCTCAGGCTCGACGCCCTGCACGCCGTGGCGGTCGCCCACCGGTCGAAGGGGGACCTGGTGTACCTGGGCATGGTGGGGATCACCGATCCGCCGCGACCGGAGGCGGCGGCGGCCATCGCCGAGGCCCGCCGCGCCGGGGTCAGGGTCGTGATGATCACCGGCGACCATCCCCAGGCCGCGGCGCGCATCGCCCGCCAGCTGGGTATCGAAGGCGGCGAGTCGGCGGTGTCCGGCGCTCAACTCGCCGCCCTGAACGACCAGGAGCTGCGGGACACGGTGCGCCTGCACTCGCAGTTCACCCAGGTCAGTCCGGCGGACAAGCAGCGCATCATCGACGCGTTGCAAGCCGAGCATGAGATCGTCGCGGTGACCGGGGAGGGGATCAACGACGCGCCCGCGCTGAAATCGGCCGACATCGGCATCGCCATGGGCCGCAGCGGCACCGAGGTCGCGAGGGAAGCGGCGAACATGATCCTCGCCGACGACAACTTCGCGACCATCGTCCAGGCGATTCGGGAGGGCCGGGGCATCTTCTCGAACATCAAGAAGACGCTGCGCTACCTGCTGTCATCCAACATGGGGGAAATCTTCACCGTCTTCTTCGGCGTGGTGCTGGCCGGCGCGATCGGACTGACGCAGGGGCATACCGTCGCACTCCCGCTGTTGGCCACGCAGATTCTCTGGATCAACCTGCTGACCGACGGCGCACCGGCCCTGGCGCTGGGTGTGGATCCGCACACCGAAGACGTGATGAGCCGGCCGCCACGCGCGGCGTCGGATCGGGTCATCGACGCCCGGATGTGGAACAACATCATCGTGATCGGCGCGGCCGTCGCGGCCGCCACCCTCGTCACGATTCACCTGTACGCGCCCGGCGGACCCCTGCCGTCGTCTCTGGACACCGCGCGCACCGCGGGCTTCACGGTCTTGGTGATCGCCCAGCTGATCAACACCATCAACGCCCGTTCGGAAACCCGGACCGCGTTCCGCCGGTTTTTCGCCAACGGGTGGTTGTGGGCGGCGATCGGGTTATCGGCGCTGCTGCAGGTGGCGGTTGTTCAGCTGCCGGTCCTCAACACGGCCTTCACCACCACGCCGCTGTCGGTGAGCCAGTGGCTGGTGTGCGTGGCGATGGCCAGCACGGTCTTGTGGGTGAGCGAGATCCGCAAGTTCATCCTGCGCCGCCGGACAGCACGGCCGTGATCGCTTCGACGTCTGCCGGGCTCGGCAATCCCCAGCCGGGCTGGTAGCCCAACAGTTCGTTGACCCGCACCGTCTTCATGTCGACGTCGAGCAGCTCGATGGCGTCCAGCGGCACCAGCGCCGGATGGACGTAGCCGCAGGTGCGGGCAAGCTGCAGCAATTCGAAGCGCAGGGTGGCGAGATAGTTGGCGCAGCGCACCGACTTCAGCAACGGGTCGAGGCCGTGCTGCAGCCACGGTGACTGGGTGGCGACGCCCGAGGGGCAACGGCCGGTGTGGCAGCGCTGGGCCTGGATGCAGCCGATCGAGAACATGGCGGTTCGGCCGACGTTGATCAAGTCGCAGCCGGTGCCCAGCGCCAGGAGCGCGTTCTCCGGGATGCCCAGCTTGCCCGACCCGATGAACACCATGTCGTGGTGCAGCCCGTGCTCGGCGAAGGCCCGGTAGACCCGGGGCTGCGCCCATTTGAACGGCAGGGCGACGTGGTCGCTGAAGACCAGCGGGGCGGCGCCGGTGCCGCCCTCGCCGCCGTCGACGGTCACGAAGTCGACGCCCGTCCCGGTGCGGGCCATGCGCGCGGCCAGGTCACACCAGAACCGTTCCTCCCCGACCGCCGACTTGATGCCGACCGGCAGGCCCGTCTCGGCGGCGATGGTCTCCACCAGCTCCAACAGCCCATCGACGTCACGGAACGCGGAATGGCCGGCGGGGCTCCTGCAGTCCACCCCGACCGGAACGCCGCGGATGGCGGCGATCTCCGGGGTGACCTTGGCTCCCGGCAGCACGCCGCCCAGGCCGGGCTTGGCACCCTGGCTGAGCTTGATCTCGATGGCGCGGATGGAGGGCGTGGCCGCCACCCGGTCGATCAGCCGCGGCAGGCTGAAGCGGCCGTCGTCGTCGCGGCAACCGAAGTAGCCGGTGCCGATCTGCCAGACCAGGTCGCCGCCATTGAGGTGATACGGCGACACCCCGCCCTCGCCGGTGGTGTGCAGGGCGCCGGCGAGGGCCGCGCCCTTGTTCAGGGCGGTGATGGCCGCGCCGCCGAGCGCCCCGAAGCTCATCCCCGAGATGTTGACCACCGACGACGGGCGGAAGGCCTTGGCGCGGCCCCGCGCGCCGCCGAGCACCTTGGCCGCCGGCAACGGCACCGTCGGGTCGGGATGCTCGGGTTCGCCCACCGGCGCCGCGACGGGAAACGCCGCGTGCTTGATGATCGGATAGTTGTGCACCCGCTCCAGGTCGTTGTCGGTGCCGAAGCCGAAGTACCGGTTGGCCAGCTTCGACGACGTGTACACCCAGCGACGCTGGTCGCGGCTGAACGGCCGCTCCGCGTCGTTGTCGGTGACGATGTACTGGCGCAGTTCCGGGCCGACCGCTTCCAGCAGGAAACGCAGGTGCCCGATGATCGGATAGTTGCGCAGGATGGTGTGGCGGTGCTGCAGCAGGTCCCACCCCGTCAGCCCGGCCAGGCCGCCGCCGACCAGCGCGGCCACCACCCGGGATTTCAAGAATCGAAATCCGTGTATACGCCCAGCAGGTCGCGGGCCGAGACGATGCCGGCCAGCGCGCCGTCGCGCTCCACGAGCACGTGGCGGATGTAGCGGTCCATCATCCGGGCGGCGACCTGGTCGACCGAGGCTTCGGCGTCACACCACACCAGTTTCGTGCTGGCCACGTCGGAGGCCGCGGCGGTGGCGAGGTTCCGGCCGGCGGCCACCGCCCGCACGATGTCGCGCTCGCTCACCAGCGCGACCGGCCGTTCCTCGTCGCCGATCACGATGGCTCCCACGTCGCAGGTCACCATGGCCCTGGCGGCGTCGGCGATCGTGGCGTCGGCGGGGACGCGGGCCACGGGGTCACCGGTGATGGTGGAGATCGGGATGGACCCCGGCGTAGATATTTCAGTCACGCCTCTAATGCTCGCCAGACGGCGGCCGGCCTTCTAGTGACCTGAGTCCTCAATCCGCGTCCATCCGGCCCTAGCCCGCGTCGGACTGCGCGACCAAGCTGGCACGCATGGACGCTGCACGCGACGGGTGGATGCGCCGCGCGCGCTGGGTCGAGCCGGTGCTTGCCGCGGTGACCTTGGTTGCGTTGGCGGCCGGGGGCATCGCCTGGCTGGCGGGGGCGCCGCGGGTCGCCGACGGCTGCTGGATCGCGGGCACGGTGCTGGCGGTGGTCCCCGCGGTGGCGTGGGTGCTCGCCGCACTGCGCCGGGGCCGGCTCGGGGTCGATCTCATCGCGGTGCTGTCGCTGGTCGGCACGCTGCTGGTCGGCGAGTACCTGGCCGGGGCGTTGATCGCGGTGATGCTGGCCGGCGGGCGGGCACTGGACGCGGCGGCCGAGCGCCGCGCATCCCACGACTTGCGGGCGCTGCTGGAACGCGCGCCGCGGTTCGCCCGCCGTCGCGTCGGCTCGGTGGTCGACGTTATCGCGCTGCAGGACGTGGCGGTCGGCGATCTGCTGGTGGTCGGCCCCGGCGAGGTGGTGCCCGTCGACGGGCGCATCTCCGGTGCGGTCGCGGTGCTCGACGAATCGGTGCTGACCGGCGAACCGCTGCAGGTCGAGCGCGGCGTGGGCGAACCGGTGCGCAGCGGGGTTGTCAACGCGGGCAGCGCCTTCGAGATGAACGCCACCGCCACCGCCGCCGACAGCACGTATGCCCAGATCGTCCGCCTGGCCGCGGAGGCCGGGGCGGAGAACGCGCCGGTGGTGCGGCTGGCCGACCGGTACGCGGCGTGGTTCCTGCCATTGACGCTGTTGGTGTCCGGCGCGGCCTGGCTCGCCAGCGGGTCACCGGTGCGGGCGGTGGCGGTGCTGGTAGTGGCGACGCCGTGCCCGCTGTTGCTCGCGGCACCGGTCGCCATCGTGTCCGGGCTGTCGCGGGCGTCACGGCGCGGCGTGGTGATCCGCAACGGCGGCGCTCTGGAAAACCTTGGCCACGCAACGACTTTGGTGATGGACAAGACCGGCACCCTGACCATGGGGCGTCCCGCCGTCATCGACGTCGCGGCCGCGCCCGGGCGCGATGCGCTCGAGATCCTGCGGGTGGCCGCCTCGGTGGATCAGATGTCCCCGCACGTGCTGGCCGAGGCGATCGTCACCGCGGCGCGCGCCCGCGGGCTGCCACTGTCGTTGCCCTCCGAGGTGGTCGAGGAGCCGGGCCGCGGCGTCACCGCCACCCTGGACGGCCGGCGGGTCCACGTCGGCAAACTCTCGCACGACACCGCGAACGCGGCATGGGCCCGCGCGGTGGTCAATCGCGCCCTGCTGGACGGCGCCGCGATCGCCTGGGTCTGCGTCGACGGGCGGCCGACGGGCGCGGTGTTGCTGCGCGACCCACTGCGTCGTCATGCACCACGAACACTGCGCCGCCTGCGCGAAGCCGGGCTGAACCGATTGGTCATGCTGACCGGAGACCGGACCGAACCCGCCCGCGAGGTCGCCGCCGTGCTGGGTTTGGACGAGGTGTACGCGGAACAAACCCCGGCCGACAAGGTGGCCGCCGTGCGCGCCGAAAAGGACCGCGCGGTCACCGTGATGGTCGGTGACGGGGTCAACGACGCGCCCGCGTTGGCCGCGGCCACGGTCGGCGTGGCAATGGGAGCCCGCGGTGCCACCGCCTCCTCGGAGGCCGCCGGCATCGTGTTGACCACCGATCGGCTGGAGCGGCTCGCCGACGCGATGGACATCGCCCGCTGGTCGCGGCGCATCGCCGTGCAGAGCGCGGTCGTCGGCATGGTCCTGTCGCTGGTCGCGATGGCCGTCGCCGCCGTCGGGTGGCTCCCGCCGGCCGTCGGCGCGCTGGTGCAGGAGGGCATCGACGTCGCCGTGATCCTCAACGCGCTGCGGGCCCTGGGCGGCAACCCGGACATCGAGGTCGACCTCCCCGCGTCGACCGAGCAGCTGTTGCGGCGCTTCGACGCCGAACACGACGAGCTGCGCGACGCCGTGGATCTGTTGCGCGACGCCGCCGACCAGTTGGCCGCCGCGCCAGACGGGTCGGCGCTGGAGGCGATCAGCCGCGCCCACGCCGTGCTCACCGAGCGGATCATCCCGCACGAGCAAGCCGAGGAGACGCAGCTCTATCCCGCGCTGGCCCATCCGCTGGGCACCAGCGAGGCGACCGCCCCCATGAGCCGCACCCACGCGGAGATCCAGCGACTCGCCGACCGGATCGGCGCCCACGTGGCCTTGGCCCAGAGCAGCGGGGCGATCGGTCCCGACCAGCTCGACGACCTGCTCGCCTGCCTATACGGGTTGCACGCCCTGCTGCGCCTGCATTTCCTGCAGGAGGAGGAAAGCTACTTCACCCTGGCCGAGGACGAACCCGGCCCCCGGCAGGCGGATGGCCGGAACACCTTGGCGCACAAGCTATCCCGCTGACGGCGGTCGCTTCATGACGGTGCCGGGAAGCTCCGCGCCGATCTCGATGTCCTCGTAGTCTCGCCCGTCGCCCCCACGGCCGCCCTTGCCGCCCAGCGGCGGTCGCATCGGCGCCACCGGAAGCGCGGGGGGCGGCGCTTCCCCCGGCGCCAGCGCGGACACCGCCGAGGCGAGCTGCACCGGCGGCTGCGCGCCGGGCAGCATCCCCACCGTCGCGGGCGGCATGCTCAACTTGCCGACCAACACGGAAACGCCCAGCGCGCCCCGAGGCGCCAGCGCCCCGGAACCAAGGGCGTTCACCAGGCTTGCATCCGCCGACGCCAGGGCTGCCCCACCCTCCGCCAGGCCCTGTCCGATGTCGGCGCTGACACCTGAAAGCGCCTGCGCCGCATTGAGCTGCGCCAGGTAACTGAGCAGGTTGACGGGGAACCCGCCGGCGATGAACTGCCAGCCCCAGATGCTGGTGTACCCGAACCAACCCTTATTGGGGTCGAAGGGGGTGACGCCGAGCGCGTCGATGATCGACCCGGTATTCGTCGAAGCCAGCGTGTTGGCGGCGGGCACCAGCGAGGCCTGGGTGGAGACGCCCGAGGGGTTGGCGACGTTCGGCGGCGACGAGAGCGGAGCGAGCTTGACGGCGTTCAGCGAGGTCGCGCCGTAGCGATACATCGCCGCCGAGTTGTTGACCCACATGGCGTTGTACTCGGCTTCCGTCTCGGCGATGGCCGGAGCGTTGATGCCGAAGAAGTTGGTGGCCAGCAACATCGCCAACCGTGCCCGGTTGGCCGCGACGACGGACGGATGCACCACCGTCCAGTGCGTCAATTCGAATGCGGCCGTGACGGTTTCGACCGACGCGGCGATTTCCTGGCATTGCGCCGCGGTGGTCCGCAACCAGGCCAGGTAGGGCTCGAACGCCTGGGCCATCGCCACCGACGACGGACCCTGCCAGGTACCCGCCAGCGACGCCAGCTCCGCGGTATAACTGCTTGCGGCCGCCTCCAGTTCGGCGCTGAGCTCCTGCCATGCGCCGGCCGCTTCGATCATCGACCAGGCGCCGGGTCCGGAGTGGATCAGCGCCGAAGTGATCTCGGGCGGCAGCAGCCCGAAATCAATCATGTCTCGTCCAACGCAATAGAGCGCGCGGCACCACTTTGCTTGCGCAACAATGGTTTTGGGCCGCGATTAACCTATCCGGCGGCGAGGTTCGTCTTCCGGAGTGGTGAGGCGTCATCGGCCCTCATCCCCCGCTGGGCGGTCGGTGAATCACCTTCTTCGGAAGTTCCGCCCCGTATTCAAGGTCCTCGAACTTCTGTTGCTTGCGCTTGCGCCAGCCGCTGCCCGCCGAGTTGGTGGCCGGCGCCATCATGGGCATCAGCGGCATGCCGGTGAGCCCGGCGTCGGCCGGCAGTGGCGACACCGACGACGCGAGTTGCACCGGCGTCTGCGTCGCCGGCAGTAGCCCCACCACCGCGGGCGGCGCGGTCAGCTTGCCCAGCGAAACCCCGACCCCCATCGCCCCCGCGGCCGCTCCCCCGGGCGCGGCCTGCAACGCGCTGGCCAGCCTGGTCACCGACGACGCCAGCGCGCCCTCGCCCTCGGAAAGCCCCAAACCGATATCGCTGCCCACGCCCTGCAGCGCCTGCGCCGAGGTGTTCTGCGCCAGGTAGCTGAGCAGGTTGATCGGGAACCCGGACGAGATGAACTGGTTGCCCCAGGTGCTCCAGTAGCTGAACCAACCGGCGTTGGGGTCGAACGGGGTGACGCCGAGCGAGTCGATGATGTTGCCCGTGCTGGAGGCCGAGCTGAGCAAGGAAGCATTGGACACCGCGGCGTTTTGGTTGACCGTGCCCGTCGGATTCGAGATGGCGAGCGGCGAATTGAATTGCGACAACGACGTCGTCGCTTGTGACGACGCCGCCTGATAGCGCGCCATCGCCGCGGAATTGTTCGCCCACATGGTCTGGTATTCGTCCTGCGTCGCGGCGATAGCCGCGGTGTTCTGCCCGAACCCGTTGGTGGCCAGCAACTGCGCCAACCGCGTCCGGTTGGCGGCGACGACGGAGGGGTGGACCACAGCCGAGCGGACGGCGGTGAACGCGACCGCGGCGGACTCCGCCGAGGTGGCCATTTGCTGGGCCTGCTGCGCTGTGGTGCGCAGCCAGATCAGATACGGCTGTACGGCCTGCAGCATCGCCATCGAGGACGGGCCGTCCCACGAATCGATCAACGACGACAACGCGGACGCATACACCGCGACCGAGTTTTCCAACTCGACGCCCAGGTTCTGCCACGCGCCAGCGGCCTCGATCAGCGAACCCGCCCCGGGACCGGAATGGATCAGCGTCGAGGTGACCTCGGGTGGCGCGAATAAGTCCATCACATCTCACCTTGTCTACGCCGGATACGCAGCCGGAAACTTTCGATTACCAAGTTGCAAAGAGCCCGGAAACAATACGCATTCACCCCCCAAGGTGCCGCAAGCATCCTTTCCGTCGAGTTCCGGACGGTGAGAACGATATACCGGCGACCTTAGGGTAGCCAAAGTCTTTAACGGGGTTCGGCGCCGCTAACGGGAGCCCTAGACGGTGACCGACCCGCCGCGGGGCACCTCGATGATTCGGTCGGCCATGTCGCGGCGCTGCATCTCCCGCGTGAAGTCGGCCAGCGGCGAAGCGAAGACGCCATAGTCGTCGAAGTGCACCGGGATGGCCTTCGGCAGGGCGAGCATCGCCACCAATCCCGCGCCCTGGCGGCCGTCCATGGTTACGGTCAGCCCGAACGGAAGCCGCGGGCCGGCCGGAAGCCGGGTCCCGCCGAGGTGCAGCAGGCCGACGTCGATGGAATCGAACCGCGCCGGGATCTCCTTCAGGTCCTCGACGAGCAGGGTGTCGCCGGAGATGTAGACCCTGCGCCGCAGTGGTCCCTCGTCGGCGGCGAAGTCCAGCATGGTGCCCATCACCGGCGGCAGCAGCCGCTGGGTCCACCCCGGGCCGTGCCGGCCCGGCAGCGACGTCATGGTGACCGTGGTGCCGCCCTTGGTGATCTTGTGCTGTTCCCACGTGGAGAGCCCACTCGCGTTCGCGAAGCCACGGTGTTGCAGCCGTTTGGCGGCGTGCGGGGTGGTGATGACGGGGAGGTCGTGGTCGAGGCCCTTCTGCGACACGCGGTCCCAGTGGTCGCCGTGCATGTGGGAGAGCACGACCGCGTCGACCGGCGGTAGTTCGTCGATGCGCAACGCCGGTTCCCTGAGTCGCTTGGATACCAGCCCGTGACCGAGGTAGGCGTGTTGCCCCTGGTGCAGGAAGTTCGGATCGGTCAGCAGCGTCAGCCCGCCCGCCGCGATCAAGGTGGTCGCGTTGCCCACGAACGTCACGGTGATGTCCATAGCCGCGGGCTACCCGATCGCGGGCTGCTCACGCGGCCGGGACGGTGTCGGCTACAGGCCGGGCAGGCAGATGGGTGCTCCGTAGCAAGGCGGCGGACCCAGCGGCCGGCGGGGCGCGTCGCCCTCCCAGACGAACTGGCCAACGTTGCCCATCCCGCCGACGGGGACCCAGTACCAGTGGTGGCAGACGCCCATATCCCATCGGACATCGGGCATCGGCAACGGCTGCCCCGGGCACCAATCGTGCGGGACGGTGAAGTTGTCCAGCGGCAGCGGGCCGATGACTTGCGGCGCGATACCGCGCTCCGCCTGGGCCGTGCCCGCGGCCAGGCCCAGACCGGCCAGCCCCAGACCGGCCACCGCCACGCCGCCGGACAGCAGCGCCCCGGTAATGACCTTCCTGACCTTGTGAAGATGCCTCATTGCCTCGCGCCTTTCCTCGACTACGCGAGCAGCAGACACCGACCGGTTCGCTACCGATCCCACAAATTAGAAGGGCGGCGGGTCATCGTCGCCCGGGGCGTCGCGCGGCAGGTGCTGCGCGGTGTCGCTTGCTCGGCGTGCCAGGCGAGCGGTGCGGTTGTTGCGGCGTTCGGTGGCGATGCGCCGGGTGCGGTCTTGGGCGCGGGTGCGGCGCCGTTTCGGCATCATCGCGGTGCGCTCGCCGCAATATTCCGCGGGCGGGTCGGCTTCGGGGGTCGCGATCGCGCCGGTGGCGCGGCACAGGCTGGGAAACAGCAGGGCGCTGCCCGGGGTGGTGACGTAGGTGCGCCCGGCCGGGGAGGTCAGGATCAGCGTTCCATCGGGCAGCTGCTTTTCCTGCCAGCCCCAGAAGGTTTTCACCAAATGGTGTGTCCGGCAATAACATTTGAGATTCGAGGCGTGCGTGGGCCCGCCAGCGCTGTAGGGGATGGTGTGATCGATGTCGCAGGCCACCGCCGGGCAATCGCAACCCGGCCAGCGGCACGTGAGATCGCGGCAGCGCACGAAATCGGCCAACGCCTGCGACGGCACATAACCCGGCTCGGGCGGCGCATCGCCGGGATGGATCAACGGCACCAGCTTGGCCGAGGCGGCCAACTCGGCGACCAGCTCGGGCGGGATCAGTCCTTCGGCGCCCAGCTGGAAGCCCGGCGCCGCGCCGGTGCCGTCGAGGGCGGCTTGTTCGGCGACTACGTGAATGACCACCGCACCGGCCGCCGGGCG
>NZ_LZKF01000008.1:0-12557 GCF_001672665.1 Mycobacterium sp. E2238
TCTATGGACAGCTCAAGAACGGCGCGGGCGAATTCTTTGATCAGGCCATGAGCACGTCCTATACCTTCAGCGGCGGCAAGTTGACCGGCATGCGCACGCTGGATCCCGGGAAGGTAGAAGCCACCCCCGAGCCGCTGTGGAGCGCCATCACCTTGGCCGTCGGCGGGCCTGAACTCAAGGCCGGCGGGGAGGTGGCCTGGCAAGGCCTGAAAACACTTTTCAGTCGCGAAGCGCTGCAAGGCCTTTCCGCCGACAACGTCCTCCCCCGGGCACTGAGCGCGGCCGAGATGCGCGCGGCAATGGCCGAAGCGGACCTTCCCCCGCATGGCTCGCCACTACCGGATGTCAGCGGACAACCCGTGCCGGGCGTCGCCCATCCAGGACCACCACCCGTGGTTGAGCACGCGCCGCATCCGGCTGGTGGTGACATTCCGCCCGAGCATGCTCCCGCGGGCCCGCATGTACCTGTGGCACCAGACAGCGCCCCGACGCCGACGGCACCACTCGAGCCGCCGCCGCCGCTGCCTTCCGACCACGAGTTGTTCCACGGGTACCACCCGATCGACCCAGGCCCGGAATTCAGGAACCCAGACGGGAGCCTGTTCTATCCCGATGACAC
Source organism: Mycobacterium sp. E2238 (assembly GCF_001672665.1). NCBI lineage: Bacteria > Bacillati > Actinomycetota > Actinomycetes > Mycobacteriales > Mycobacteriaceae > Mycobacterium > Mycobacterium sp. E2238. Next base: position 620 of record NZ_LZKF01000008.1, read on the forward strand.
GCTGCCGACCAAGCCCTACGCGGTGCCGGGCACCGTGATTCCCGACGCGCCTCTCAAACCCGGGGCGGTGCTCGGCCGTTTTGGTAGCCCGTTTGGTTCCTACTTGGCCCCTGAAGGAACACCATTTGCTGAACTGTCGCTCCCGCCCGAAAGCGCTCTCAAACCCTATTATCAATACGTAGTTAAGGACCCGACTGCCCTACCACCCGGCTACCACGTTGAACAATCCCAAGTGGCGCCTTGGTTCCATCAGCCGGGCGGCGGAATCCAATACCGAGTGATTGGACCAGATGGAAACGACGCCCCAGTACAAGCCCTAGAGGACTCCGGATTCTTAGGAGACATGCGCAACCAATGACCGACTTTTCGCGAATTTCTGCAAGCTGGATTGAGTGGTCTAGCCTCGCACGCCTGCCCGACGCGGCGGTATCGACGAAATGCGATGATTGCGAAATCGCTTTCACTTCTACGGATTTCTCGGTGCACCTTCGCCACGAGGCTGACTGGTGGATCGTTGATACGGTTAATGACCGCGGACAACGTCGCAATGACACAGCCAAGCTATCTTCACTCGAACTCGCTGAAAAGTACCTGCTCTGGATTTGGTCCTCGCTTGCCCGCGGGGCCGTCGGTGCACCCCCTTTGGGGCCGGAGCTCTATTCTTCTGGTTTCAGTCCGGACGTGGAAGTAACCCCTATAACTGAGGGCATCGCAGAACTGCGATCACCAAGTGGAAAAGCAATTTTGATGGAGCCGTACGCGACCATTTTCAGCCACCTTATGTCCAAGTCAGTAGGCGAACTCGGGCGCATGGTTGCGGCAGGACTTGCGTGAGCTGTCTTGGAATCTGGCCCAGCATGGCCCCTTGAAGGACGTAACCAATCAAGCAACGTATGCCAAGGGTGCGGCTGGACTTAATTTTGCTACGACGACTGCAACCACCGCTGAATATCCGGCGTCACGGCATCGGTGATGTCGTCGTACTCGGGATGCTTTTTGAGCACCGTGCCGATCATCGAGCACACGGGGACGATGCGCTTGCCTTCGCCCCGAGCCTCGTTGAGCGCCTCCTCGACGAGGATGGTCGCCAGGCCGCGTCCGCCATACGCCGGGTCTATTTCGGTGTGGTAGAAGACGCGCTGGTCACCGCGGTCGGCGAAGTCGGCGAGGCCGACCTGCTTGCCTTCTACGGCAATGGTGTACCGGCCCTCCTCGAGGCTGACGGTCGCTTCTGCTCCGGTCTTATCGGCGGTCATAGTTGCTTTCCTTTCCTTGCGGTACGGGTCGGGGACGCAGCCGAGCGGTCGGCAGCGGCGGGGCGGGCAGTCGGGTGAGCGAACCCCGGTAGCCATGGACGGTCCCGAAGCGTTCGTCGCCGTCCTCCCACTGTTCGCGGTATCCCACGATGTCGTCGTGGCTTCGCCCGACGAAGTTCCACCACATCACCAATTCTTCGGTGAACGGTGTTCCGCCGAGCAGCAGCACCCGGGCGGGCTGATCCCCCGCGTTGCTCAGCCGCAGCGACGAAGCGCCGGGACTCAGGTAGGCGAGCTCGGCAACCGACAGGGCGGTCTCTTCCACACGGACGGCGCCCAGATCGCAGAGCACACCGTGCTCGAATGCCGGGTCGACATCGACGTCCAGGTGAGCGCCGGCATCGAGATCGATCTGGGCGCCCAGCAGGGGTGTGAAGGTGCGCACGGGCGACCGGCTACCGGCCAGCCCGCCGAGGAACACCCGCGCCGTCGCGCCGGCAAGCGACACCGGCTCGGGCACGTAGTGAGCGAAGTCGCGGCCGGTGTCGCGATCGGAATCGGGAAGCGCCACCCAGAGCTGGACACCGTGCAAGGCGGCCGGCGACATCACCGACACCTCGGAATGACAAATTCCGGCACCCGCGGTCATGAGGTTCAGCTCGCCCGGCCGCACAGCGGCATGCACTCCGGCGCTGTCGTTGTGCTCCACTTCACCACTGAACAACCAACTGACCGTTTGTAGTCCGGTGTGCGGATGGGGTGGAACGTCCATGCGCGCCGACGTCGGGCCGTAATGGTCGATGAAACACCACGCACCGATCAGCGAACGGTGCCGTTGCGGAAGCGTGCGTTGCACCCGCATGGCCCGCGGGCCGCCCAGCGGAACTTCCCTGGGCGCCAGCACCTCGGTGCCCCCGCCTGGTGCGGTAGCGCAGGCGAGTTCGGCGGGTGTCGGCTCAAGGTTGCTCATGGTCCAATCGACCGTACCCAGCACTCGCTACTTGCGCGGCGGTCGGAGCACCTTCATCGCCAGCCGCATGACGGGTTCGGGCACCCGATCCTGCATGGAAAGCGCGGTGTCGGCGACGCGGGAGCGCAGCGGAGTGCCGCGACCGAAAACCCGGTTCAGCGGACCGCCGGACGGCTCGAGCACCACATGCAGTGGCGGCGTGCCGACAGCGGCACCCAGCGCGTTGGCGATTACCATCCGCTGAATCTCGCTCGTGCCCTCAAAAATGGTGTACAGCTTGGCATCCCGATACCACTTCTCCACCGGGTGGTCGGTGATATAGCCCCAGCCGCCCATGGTCTGAATGGCGCGTTCCGTGGCCTTGACAGCCACCTCGCTGGCGGCCATCTTCGACATCGAGCCCTCCCCGCGCTCGAAGGGAATGTTGTTGGCCGCCATCCACGACGCACGCCAGGTCAAGAGCCGCGCCGCGTCGATCTGGGTGGCCAGCTCCGCGAGCGGGAAGGCGATGCCTTGGTTGTCGATGATCGGTCCGCCGAAGGCCTCGCGCTCGGTGGCGTACGCCGTCGCGTACTCCAGCGCGGCGCGCGCGATTCCGATTGCCTGGGCGGCAACCATCGGCCGGGTCTGCTCGAACGTGCCCAATGTCGCGGAGCCCGACCGCTTTGCGCCCGCGACCACTTCGCGCGCTTTGGCGAGCTTGTGCTCTAATTTGTCCTGTCCCCCAAGCAGATTGGCGCCCGGTACGCGGACGCCTTCGAACAGCAACTCCGCGGTGTGTGACGCACGGCAGCCCAGCTTGTCCAGCTTGCGCACGAGCTTGAGCCCCGGCGTGCCACCGGGCACCACAAACAGCGCCTGACCGCGATGACCCAGCTCCTCGTCGACCACCGCGTTGACCACGTGCACGTTGGCGATCCCGCCGTTGCCGATCCACATCTTGTGGCCGTCGATGATCCAGTCGTCACCGTCCCGGCGCGCGTGAGTGCGCAGATTCCGTACGTCGCTGCCTCCCTCGGGTTCCGAGATCGCCAGCGCGGCGAGCTTGAGATCGCCTGGGGTGCCGAAGCATTCGGGCGCCCATTCCAACATCTGCTCCGGCGATGCCGCCTGTCCGATCGCCGACAGGGCCAACGCCGGCATCACGATCGCCAACCCGATCCCGGCGCAGCCCCAAAACAGCTCCTCCATGAACATCGGCAAGGAGAGCCCGGTCGGATCGCCGATCAGGTCGCGGTAGAACAGGGGGCTATAGAAGCCGCGCTGGGCCGCCTCCTCCAGGACCGGCCACGGAAACTCCTGCCGTTGGTCGTAGTGGAGCGCCACGGGGCGGATCACTTCTTCGGCGAACTCGTGGGTCCGCCGGGCCAGGTCGTGCTGCGCCGCCGTCGGGGTCAGGTCGAACGTCATGGATCGCGCCTTCGGGTCGACAGACTCGTTTGTGCCGAAGCTCTACCCCGTTGGCTGAGTCGACAAACGGCCTTACCCGGGATGGACCGTCAGGCCGCGGAACGCGGGCCCACTTGCGCGAGGGGCAGGTGCAACACCACCGCGGCCACCGGAACGGCCTCATGTTCGTGGTTGGCGAGCAGGGCCGCATTCTCCGGCAGCTGGCGGGAGTTGATTTCGCCGGACGCGATGCGCCGGAGGACATCGTGGGCCTGGGCCAGCTGCTCGCGCTTGCGGTACTGGCCGCCGGGAAGTTTGACGCCGGCCCACACGCCGTACTCCTCGCGGTGCGCGATGGCATGTTGGGCGCACCGACGCTGCTGCGCCAACGGGCAGCGCCGCAGGCACTGGATGCGCGCCTCGACGGCCGACCGCTCGTATGCACGGGCCTTGGCCGCGCCGTCGCCACCGTCGTCGTCGGGGTAGCCGAACCACAGTTCCGGGTTGCTAGCGCAGGGGTGTCCCATGTCGGTCTCCTTGTCGAGCTTGAAACGTAGGCAAAAGCGTATACAGACATGAGCGCCTAGCGCAAGAGAAACGTGACAAAAACGTATATACAGAGCGATACGCGACTGCGTGTGTACTATCCGGCCTATGGCCGGAGCCTGCGGTGAGCCGTGAATCGGCAGGCGCGGCGATCCGTGCTTTGCGAGAGTCGCGCGACTGGTCGCTAGCCGACCTCGCCGCCGCGACCGGTGTCAGCATCATGGGGTTGAGCTTTCTGGAGCGCGGCGCCCGTAAGCCGCACAAAAGCACAGTTCAGAAGGTTGAAAATGGTTTAGGCCTTCCGCCGGGGACCTATTCCCGGCTGTTGGTGGCGGCCGATCCGGACGCCGAACTGGCCCGGCTGATGGCCGCGCAACCGCCCGCCGCCGTCCCCGCCAGGCGCACCGGGCCGGTGGTTGTGGACCGGCACAGCGACACAGAAGTGCTGGAAGGCTATGCCGAAGCCCAACTGGAAGCCCTCAAATCCGTCATCGATCGCTTGCCTGCGACAACATCAAACGAATATGAGACGTATATTCTGTCTGTGATCGCTCAGTGCGTGAAGGCAGAGATGCTGGCCGCCGGCTCCTGGCGGGTCGCCGTGAATGCGGGCGCGGACTCGACGGACCGGCTGATGACGCACCTCCAAGCCCTCGAGGCGACGCGCACGGCCCTGTTGAAACGAATGCCGACCAGCTTGAGCGCCCGCTTCGACGGGGCATGCGCACAGTCATCCCTGCCCGAGACGGTCATCGCCGCATTGGTCGGTGTCGACGTCGAGGAAATCTGGGACATCCGCAACCGAGGGGTGATCCCGCCGGGGGCACTCCCCCGCGTGCGTGCCTTCACCGACGCCGTGGAGTCGGGAGGCCAGCTGGGCGAGGGGGCGACGTGACCCAAAGCGAGATCGAGGTGCTGAGCCGTGCTCATGACATGTTCGCCGGCGGTGGCCGCCCGTCGCCGGTGGACGCGGGCACCGGGCATTACCACAACCTGCTGCAGAGGGCGGCCGGGCTGAACGACGTTGTGGCGCGCGGCCGATATCGGCTCGCGGTCGACCACAGCCGGCAACGGCTCGCGGCCGCCGCCGCCACGGACGCCGCAGCGGCGGGCGTCATCGCCCGAGCCCACCGCGATCGGGCCGAGGCTCACGATCTGACGAGGGGCGTCCTTGACGCAGCCCGCGCCGACGCCGGGGAGGTTCCGGCGACACCCATGGCGCAACGCGAGGCGATGCGTCGTCGGGCGGCGCGACTGCGGGCCCAACGCGCGCATGTCCTCTCGGCCCGCTTCAGGGCGCGCCGGCGCCTCGCCGAACTGCGGGCACTGCGGTACCAACTCCTGCGACACCGCCCCGCCGGATTGAACGGGCGTGCCGCCCTCGCGGTGCGCGCCGCATTGTCGCGCCTGGGCCGGCCTTACGTGTGGGGCGCGACGGGCCCCGACCAGTTCGATTGTTCGGGGCTCGTCCAGTGGAGCTACGCACAAGCGGGAATTCACTTGGACCGCACCACTTATCAGCAGATCAACGACGGGATCCCGGTGTCCCGTTCGCAAGTCCGGCCGGGTGACCTCGTCTTCCCGCACGCCGGGCATGTCCAGCTGGCCATCGGCAACAATCTGGTAGTCGAGGCGCCCTACTCGGGCGCCTCGGTGCGGATCAGCCCGCTAGGCCCCAACGTTGCGATTCGCCGACCACTATGACAAACAGGGTGAGCCGATGACGGAACAAGCAGGACCTTCGGTGGCCGCCATGCAGGCGCGGCAGGCGGCTCTGGCCGGCCAGCATGGCACGGCGGCCGACGCCGACCGCGTGCTGGCAGAGGTGCTCACCAGCGCGCATGCCGCAATGCGAGAGGGCGCCAGGCGTCTGGATGCCATCGCCGAGCAGATCGACCACGCCACCGTGCACCAAGCGAACCTCGCGCTCGATACGCCCATGGGCGCCCGCGAGTTTCAGAGGTTCCTACTGGTCAAACATCGCGAGATCACTGCGGTCGTCGAGGGGGCGCGTGAACTGAGCCGAGCGAAAAAGGCTGTGCTGGAAGGCCTCCGGGACCGGTACGCCGCGGGCAACGCCTAGCATTGGCGGCGATTTCGGTGTCATCCACAACGGCGCCGCATAGTGAATTGTTGGCGGGGAAAGGCATGGGTACTGTCGCCGGGCATGGAGGGGTCGCAACGCATTCCGCGAGGACTTGCGTAGCTGATGTCGGCGCACGAGGAGTTGCTTGCGGCGGTGCAATATGTCCGAAACCGTACCGGTGACCCGAACGCATGGCTGGCGGGTCTGTCCAAAGGTGAGCTGGCCGCGGTGATCACCCCGACGACGCGTCCGGAACAGTTGCGGGCGATCGCGGGCAAGATCCGCGAACAAGATACGGCTGCACCGGACCGGGAGGCGGGTGAGGCGGCGGAAGCCATCGCGCAGGCCGAAGTTGCTCTGTCACACCAGAATTCGGCGAGCTCTCAGCTGGACATGCAGGTCATCACGGCGATCTTGAACGCCCACCGCAACGCCGTCGAAGGCAGCCAAGCGCTGACCAAGCTGCAGCAAGACACCGAAGCCGCGGTGCGTACGCGATCGGACCTGGACACTCCGGCCGGAGCGCGCGACTTCCAGCGGTTCCTTATCGGCAAGCTCAGAGACATTCGTGCGGTGGTCCTCAACGCCAGCCTCGACGACACATCGAAGTCGGCGCTGATGGCCGCTTGGACATCGCTATACGACGCCTCCAAGGGCCAACCGAGCGGTCCCGACGAACGGCCGTCGGCCCAGACGGTCGGCGCCGACGCCGCTACGACCGAGGACCCCGGGTGGGACCCGCTGCTGGATTCGTTGTTCGCCGACGATCCGGGCGCCGCGGCGGACGATCTGTCGGGAGGCGCTGCGCCGGACGTAGCGACCGCTCCGGCGCCGCCCATGGCTCCAGTGCTGCCGCCGATGCCGAACTTCGGCTCGGGACTGCCGAGCTTCGGCGCGACGCCGGCCGGGCTGCCACTTCCCAACCTGCAGGGCGACAACGCCACGGAGCCGGAGTTGCAGGGCCTCGACGACGAGGGCGTGCCGGATTCCGAGGACCATGCGGATCCCAAGAACGACGGTTCGTCAGATCAGCCGGGCGACACCAACCAGGACGCTGCGACGGTCGAGGACGAATCCCCACCGGCGGGCCCCACCACGGTGACTTTGCCCGATGGTGAAACGGTGACGGCGGCCAGCCCTCAGCTGGCCGCGGCAATCAAAGCCGCGATTGGCGGAGCTGCGATACCAGATGCCTTCCAACAGCAGGGAATAACGATCCCACCGCCGGGCACCGCGGTCACCCACCCGATCGACCCCGCGCACGTCACTCCGGCCGATATCGGAATGTTCATCGACCGGCACGCGCTCGCCCTCGGCCCCGGAAAAGCCCTTCTCGATGGCCAAATTCAAGACATCGCCACCGTGAGCGGCCCGAGCTTTCTAGGCTGGGAACATCCGCCGGGCGCGGCCGCGACCGCGCCGGCGAAGCCCGACACACCGACACCCACGCGGCCGGCGACCTCGTCGACCACCTGACAATAGTGACCTCGCCGGTCTGGCCGGCGCCGTGAACAGGAGACAGCGGATGGCAGATTCGATCCATGTGGTCCCCGCGCACTTGCGTCAAGCCGCTGCGCGGCACCAGGAAACCTCCGACTACTTGCGCACAGTCCCGTCGTCGCACGAGGCGATCCAGGAAAGCCTGGATTCGCTGGGACCGATCTTCGGTGAACTTCGCGACGCCGGCCGGGAACTGCTTGAGCTCAGACGACAGTGCTACGAGCAGCAAGCGGCGGACCACGCCGACCTGGCGGACAAGTTAGCGGCCTCGGCGATGATGTGGGAACAGCACGAGCAGGATGCGGCGCGCAGCCTCGGCGGCATCGCTGACCGCGGTCGATGACGGACGCGAATCCCGCTTTTGACACCGTTCACCCGAGTGGGCACATCCTCGTCCGCTCCTGCCGCGGCGGGTACATGCACAGCGTTGCGCTGAGCGAGGAGGCGATGGAGACCGACGCCGAGACGCTGGCACGAGGCATTTTGCTGACCGCCGACGTCTCGTGCCTGAAGGCATTGCTCGAGATTCGCGACGAGATCGTGGCGGCCGGACACACCCCCTCGGCCGAGGTACCGACCCCGCGAGACCTCGATGCGGCGATCGAGAAGCTACTGGCGCACAAACTGCGCCGTCGCCACAGCGCGATCTAGACGGTCTACAACAGCCAGGTTTTGGCCGCCTCGGGGTCTGGAGCGATGTCGGTGGGCGGCTCTACGGGGTTGGGGCCGAACAACTCTCGTGCGCGGGCGAGTAAGGCCCGCACCTCATCGAGTTGCTGCTGCAGGGCAGATTCAGCCATATCTGCACGGTACCCAGGCCGTCAAAGCTGCACAATTCACTGACCGAATAAGCCATCCCTCGGATGCCGGTACGCTGAGCCGGTGGCGATCTTCGGTCGGATGACGGCGCGTCAGCGCCTCCGGAGAGCTACCCGGGAATCACTGGCGATGCCGGCCTTCAGCTCTCCCATCGATTGCACCCCGTGGGTGATCGGTGGGCTTTGGCCTGCCGAGTTGTCAACGATCACCGCCGAAAATGCCCCGCTTGCAGACTATCTGAAGACGGACCTGCAACGGATTGCCGACAGCGCCAACGAGCAGTTGAAAATGATCAAGCGGGCGGGTTTGGCCGATCTCGCGCGTCAGGCGCAGGAGGCCCGGGTCATCGACGAGGCGCGTGCCCGCGCCGCGCGCCGAGTCGAATCGACGATTCGTCAGCTGCAGGCGGCGAAGTCCGGGGTGATCGCCGGGCATCCCCGCCCGCAGGCCAGCGAACCGCAGTCATCGGACATGGACCAGACCCAGGTCATCCCTGCTGTCCCGAACCCGCGGCCTTCCGAAGCGCCCACCAGGGACGTGCGCCGGCCGCGCTGGCGGGTCGCCGACAAACCGGCCCCTTCGGTGCCGCAGGGCGGGGACGTGGCCGAGGCGCCTGTTGATGACACCGTCAGCGAAGAGAACGCCCTCGCGCCGGATATGGAGGAGACGCAAGTCATCCCCGCTCTCACGGAGCTGGAGCCGACGGTCGACGCGCCGGTCGATAATGCCGAGCCCGATTGGGGGGAGGCCGCCAACGGTCGCCACCACTTGGAGCTGGAGGAGCCGGCAACCGACCAGGATCAGCCCGAATGGGGATCCCAGATCGAAGCCGAGGAGGCTGCTGCCCCGCTGTCCTCGATGGAGGAGACGCAGGTCATCCCCGCCATCGCCGAGGCCGAAGCCGTGGTTGACGTGCCGGATCGCCAACACGTCGCCGAGGACGAGACCCCGCCGTCCTCGATGGAGGAGACGCAGGTCATCCCCGCCATCACCGAGGCCGCACCCGCGGTTGACGAACCCGTCGCGAACGGTCGCCACCACGCCGTGCCCGAACAGCAGGCACCGGCCCAGGACGAGGCGCTACCGCCAGCACCCGTCGAGGAGCCGGTCGCCTCGATGGAGGCGACGCAGATCATCCCCGTGATCACCGAGCCCGAGCCCGTGGTCGACCAACCGGCCGAACCTTCCGAGCCCGCCGTCCAGCCTCACAGGGAAAAGGCCACCACCGCAACGAGTTTCGACATCGACCGGCTGAATCGGCTGCTCGAATTCGTGGTCCGCCAAGAGTCGCGGCTCAACTGGGCGGTCGGCGATCTTTTCGATGGCACGACCGTCCTGGTCACCGACCTCGCGCACGGCTGGATACCGGCAGGTATCAACCTGCCGGCCGGCGTGCGGTTGTTGGAGCCCGAGCGACGCACCGGCAGGGTGTCCGACTTGATCGGCGACGCGGCCCGCGTCGTGACCTACGCTCCTGGTGATTCGCTGCGCCGCTCGCCCGATTTCGCCGCCACGAAATCGTCGCTGGAACCGCGCGAGCTGCCGGCCATCGAGGATCTGGCCAGGGTGCTGAGCGAAACCACGCGCCGGTTCGACGGACTCCCCCGCATCGTGCAGAGGCTGGCGGACGCGGCCGCCGCGGACGCGGTTGTCATCGACCAAGAGGTCGACGTGCTGCGCGTGCACCTCGATACGGCGCGCTACCAGCTTTTGGTCCAGTCCCCGACCGTGAACCCGGCTCTCCTGCTCAAGTGTCTGTTGATGGCCGCCACCGAAGGCATCGCGAGCGGAGACACGGTATCGGCCAACTATCACCTCGCCTGGTACCAGAAACTCGCCACTCAGCCGCCGGGCCCTTAGCCGCCACGGGTGCGCCGGTCACCCGCGAGTTTGAATTGACGCTGGTTGGAGGGGGCGACGATACTGTGATCGTGTCGGATTCGGGCGGTCGCGCGAATCTCAGCGACAAGGACCTCGTCGAATCAGTTCTCCGCGAACTCAGCGAGGCGGCCGACAAATGGGAAGCCTTGGTGGCAGAGGCCGAGGCCGTCACCTACAGCGTCGACCTCGGTGACATTTATGCCGTGGCGAATGCCGACGGCCGATTGCTCAAGCTGACTCTGCACCCCGGCGTGATGACCGGATACGCGCACGGCGAGCTCGCCGACAGGCTGAACCTCGCGATCTCAGCGCTGCGCGAAGAGGCCGAAGCCGAGAACCGGGCAACTTACGGCGGGCCGCTGCATTAACCCCGCGCTCATCGACCGGCGCTTGGGTCGGATGGGCGCCGGCTCTCTTCGCGCGTGCGCGCTCATCGGCCGGCGCCGGGAGGGCCCGCGAAAGCTTGTGCAATCTCCAGCCAGCGCTGCGCGTCGGGCCCATCGGCGGTGATGTCGAGGGCGCTGAGCGGACGCCGCTGAGTGACCAGAAAGCAGAAGTCTTCGGCGGAACCGGTGACCCGTTGCGAGGCGTCCGGCGATCCCCAGCTCCAGGTGTCGCCGCCGGGTCCGCGCAGCTCGACCAGGAACGGCTCGGCCGGAGCGGGGAGATTGTTGACGGCGAAGGCGTAGTCGCGCGTGCGCACCCCCAAGTGGGCGATGGAGCGCAGCCGGTCGGTGGCCGCCCGTTTGATACCCAGCGCGTCGGCGACGTCCAACCCATGCGCCCAGGTCTCCATCAACCGCGCGGTGGCCATCGACGCCGCACTCATCGGTGGCCCGAACCAGGGGAGCTTGCGTCCGGCAGGAACCATCAGCAGCTCTTCGTGCAGACGCGCACGGGTCGAGCGCCAGTCGGCGAGCAGCTCGGCCGGCGCCAGAGCTGCCAATTCTTCGGCACCCGCGTCGACGAAGCCTGTCGGGTCGGCGGCGGCGGTTTTGAGCTCGTCGGCGAACCCGGCCTCGTCGGTGACCGCGGTCAGCGCGACCCGGTCGGTCCACAACAGGTGCGCGATCTGATGCGCGATGGTCCAACCCGGCGCGGGCGTCGGTTCGGCCCAGCGTTCGGCTGGCAGCGGCGCGACCAGGGCGTCAAGCTCGTCGCTTTCGGCACGTAGGTCGGCCACAATCTGTTCCGGACCCGCCATCATTGCCTCCGATCGTCGCTCGCCCCTGCCGGGTAGCGATTATTCGCCTGTTCGCCGCGCCGGCCCAAAACGCCGTGCATCGCCAGGCCGGCCAGGTAGAGCCCGGAAGCGACCAGCACGAATACTGGCGCATGCCCATCCGCGGGAATCAACGCCGCCGCCGCCGTGATCGCGGCGATGAAAGCCACCCAGAACAGCGCGTCTTGGACGGCGAACACGTGCCCGCGAAGGGCGTCGTCGACGTCCATCTGCATTGCCGAGTCGGCGCACAGCTTGACCATCTGGCC
>NZ_LZKF01000009.1:0-15610 GCF_001672665.1 Mycobacterium sp. E2238
CGGGATCGCCCCGGCGATGATCAGCGCGGACACGATGATCACGGCGTACAACACCCAGGAGGTGCTGTGCGCGCCGCCGCCCACAACCGAACCACCGCCCCCGCCACCGACGGAGACACAGACCGTGACGGTCACGCCTGCACCGCCGCCGCCACCGCCGGCGCCCGCTCCGGCGCCGCCGCCGGCCGCCTCGGCGGCCGCGGCGCCACCCCCGCCACCGACGACACCGACCGGGCCGCGACAGGTGACCTATTCGGTGACCGGCACCAAGGCGCCCGGCGACATCATCTCGGTGACCTACGTCGATGCGTCCGGCCGGCGGCGCACCCAGCACAACGTGTACATCCCATGGTCGATGACCGTCACGCCCATCTCGCAGTCCGACGTCGGCTCCGTCGAGGCGTCCAGCCTCTTCCGCGTGAGCCGGCTGAACTGCTCGATCACGACAAGCGACGGGACGGTCCTTTCGTCGAACACCAACGACTCACCGCAGACGAGCTGCTGATGGTCAGCAGGTATTCGGCGTACCGCCGCGGGGCGGGGGACGACACCATCTCGCCCGACGTCATCGACCGCATACTGATCGGGGCGTGCGCCGCCGTCTGGCTGGTGCTGCTGGGCGTGAGCGTGGCCGCGGCCGTCGCCCTGGCGGACCTGGGGCGGGGCTTCCACAAGGCGGCCAGCGGCGCGCACAGCACCTCCTGGGTGTTGTACGCCGTGATCATCGTGTCCGCGCTGATCATCGCCGGGGCGATCCCGATGCTGTTGCGGGCCCGCCGGATGGCCCAGACCGAGCCGGCCGCCCGGGGGATGACCGCCGCCAACCGGCCCCCGGTGCGCCTCATGTCCCAGGCGCCGCGCACCGCGGCCGAACGGGCCCGGCAACCCCGCGTGCAGGCACCCGTTCCGGCCGCCGACTCCGAATGGTCGGGTGAGGCGGTCGATCGGGTGTGGTTGCGCGGCACCGTGTTATTGGCGACCGCGATCGGCGCGGCGCTGGTCGCGGTGGCCACGGCGACCTACCTGATGGCTGTGGGCCACGACGGTCCCTCCTGGGGCGCCTACGTGGTCGCCGGCGTGATCACGGCGGGGATGCCGGTGATCGAGTGGCTGCACGTTCGTCAGCTGCGTCGCGCTGTGGCCGCGCAGTAGGCGCTACGACGCTTTGGCGTACCTGCGGACCCGTTCGTCCTCGCCGAACGTGCTCGTGTGCTGCGTGCCGTTGTCGTCACGGCCGAAGAACGTCCAGCGCCGGGGAGTCGTCTGCGGCCCGCTGATCATCTTGACGGTGTAACGCAACTTCGTGGGACGCAGCGTGCCGATGATGTCACCGACCCGGATCTTCGAAGGATGGATCTCCGGGGCGTCATCCCAGTCCTGTATCGCCATTACGCCCGTCCTCGTCGTGTAAGCCCCCCGCTCACCTGGACAGCGCCACGGTCGGACCCTCGCCACTGTAGTGCACCGACGGGGCCCGGTCGTTCCCTCAGCCGTCGTGGCGGCCGTCCGCCACCCTGGCCGCTCCCGAGGGCCGCTGTTGGCGTAGCGTCAACCGCGAGCCGTTTCGTTGTCGGCGGTGGTCGCCGTGACCGATGCGGCGTCATCCACGGGCAATGCGATTCCTCCGTCCGTCCCGCGCTCGCCGGGGCGAACGACGCCGACGTGAAGGGAACCGCCCGTGAAGGTTGCAGAACTTCCTGGCCGTGCCGGCCAGGTGCGGGGATGACCGAATTGTTCGAACGCCGACGCCGAGCCAACCCCGTCCGGCTGTCGGTTTGCCGTGAACTCGGCCGCCCCATCGACGGCGCGTGGTGGCCACGCGCGGACCGCATCACCAACGAACTGCCCGAGGTGGTCGCCCTGCTGACCCCATTGCTGGGCGACATCAACGCGATCAACGTCAACTGGCCGCCACTGCAGCGGCCACCCGACTTGAACTGGTCGGGCTGGGAACGCAAGCGCCAGCACGTGATGACCTTCGTCGGGGACGACGCACGCGTCAACCTGCTCGTCATCCCCTACGCGACCTACAGCGCGCTCGCCCTCATGGTGCTGCGCTGCGCGGCCGGTCTGCCCGTCGAAGCGCGCGACCAGACGAAGTCGGCGTTCGTCACCGCCGGCTCCATCGTGCGGGCCGCCCAGCAACAATGCTCGACGGCCTGCACCGAACCAGCGCGCAGCTAGTGGTGCTCGCCGTTCGACCCGTTCGACCCGTTCTTGCCGTTCGACCCGACGATGCTCTGCTGGTGCTCGCGCAGGGCGGTGAGCGCACGTTGCTCGGAGCTGTGTGCCGCCTCGCGCAGCGCCGCATCCTCCGACGCGGGGTCGGCGAACAGGAAGCTGCCGCTACCCGGTGAACCGGCCGAGCCCAGCTTGTTCATCCGCTTGGGCAGCGCCGCACCCTGGTACTCGAGCGGGAGCGGGTGGCCGTGGTCGTCGACCGGTCCGAGCGGCTGATGCAGCTCGATGTATGCGCCGTGCGGCAGCCGCTTGATGATGCCCGTCTCGATGCCGTGTGCGAGCACCTCCCTGTCACTGCGCTGCAGCGCAACGCACCACCGGTAGGCGATGAAGTAGACCAGCGGCGGGAGGATGACCATCCCGATGCGGCCGATCCAGGTCGTCGCGTTCAGCGAGATCTGGAACTTGAACGCGATGATGTCGTTCATCGCCGCCAGTGTCAGCAACATGTAGAACGAGATCGCCATGGCACCGATCGCGGTGCGCACCGGGGCGTCCCGTGGCCGCTGCAGCAGGTTGTGGTGGGCGCGGTCGCCGCTGAATCGCTTCTCCAGGAAGGGATAGATGATCAGCAGGACGAAGATCAATCCCATAATCAGCGCCACCCACACGGCGGCGGGGATGGTGTGGTGCCAGAAGTAGAACTCCCACGGCGGCCAGATACGGGCCAGGCCCTCGGTCCACATCATGTAGAAGTCGGGCTGCGAGCCGGCGGACACGTGAGATGGCTTGTAGGGGCCCAGGTTCCAGATCGGGTTGATCTGCAGCAGCCCGCCCATCAGGCCGAGGACCCCGACGATCGCGGCGAAGAACGCGCCGGACTTGACCGCGAAGATCGGCATGACGCGCACACCGACGACGTTGTGCTCGGTGCGGCCCGGGCCGGGGAACTGGGTGTGCTTCTGGAACCAGACCATCGCCAGGTGCAGCCCGATCAGCGCCAGGATGATGCCCGGAATCAGCAGGATGTGCAGGGCGTACATGCGCGGGATGATGTAGCCCGCGGTCGCACACTCGTTACCCACACCGCCGCAGGGGAAGTCGCCACCGAACAGGGCCCAGTGCAGCCAGGTGCCGATGATCGGCATCCCCAACGTGATCGAGGAGAGCGCGGCGCGCAATCCGATACCCGACAACAGGTCGTCAGGCAGCGAGTAGCCGAAGTATCCCTCGAACATGGCCAGGATCAGCAGCAACGACCCGATGACCCAGTTGGCCTCGCGGGGCCGGCGGAACGCGCCGGTGAAGAAGATGCGTGCCAGGTGCACCATGATCGACGCCGCGAAAATCAGTGCGGCCCAGTGGTGTACCTGGCGGACGAACAGGCCGCCGCGCACCTCGAACGAGATGTCCAGCGTCGAGGCGAAGGCCTTGGACATGTCGACGCCCCGCAACGGCTGGTACGCGCCGTTGTAGGTGACCTCGGCCATGGACGGGTCGAAGAACAGCGTCAGGTACACGCCGGTGAGCAGCAGCACGATGAAGCTGTACATCGCGATCTCGCCCAACAGGAACGACCAGTGCGTCGGGAAGACCTTGTTGAGCTGCCGGCGTACCGCGGCCGAGGGGTGATAGCGGGTATCGATGTCTTCGCCCTGACGAGCCAGGACGTCGCCGATCTTCGGCGGTTTCGGGGGACTCAGTTTTGGACTCATGTTGTCGTCCTCTCCCAGAATGCCGGTCCGACGGGCTCGACGAAGTCACCGTTGGCGACCAGATACCCGTTGGTGTCGATCGTGATGGGCAGTTGCGCCAGCGCGCGGGCCGCCGGGCCGAAGATCGGCTTGGCGAAATGCAGGGCGTCGAACTGCGACTGGTGACATGGGCACAAGATTCGGTAGGACTGCTCCTCGTACAGCGACGCGGGGCAACCCAGGTGCGAGCACACCTTGGTGTAGGCGAACAGCTCGCCGTAGTTGAAGCTCTCCTGGCCCTGGCGCTTGACCACCCGGGGCATGTCGGACGGCCGAATGCGGATGAGCATGACCGGGTTTCGAACGCCCTGGTTGATGGCGCGAAGCTTTTCCTGGGATTCCGGCGTGGTGCCGTCACCGTCGGATTCGCGCCACGGGAAGACGGTCTCCATGCCGCCGGCGTCGAGGTCTTCGGGGCGCATCTTGACGAACGGCGATGCACCGGCCGAGCCGGTTGCCCGCGCGAGGAAGATGGTCTCGCCCGCATACCGCGGTGTCCAGCCGGACGTCCACAGCACGGCTTTCTTCCCATTGGCGGTGGGCACGACCGGTTTCCACGGGTTCTTGATCAGACCGCCGGCGAAGGCCACCAGCGTCGACAGGCCGAACGCGCCGAGGCCCAGGCCGAGCGACGCCCCAATCACCTTGCGCCGCCGGACGGTTGAGCCGTCCAGGGCGTCGGTCAGGTTCGCCACCACTGTCTTGCGGTCGATGTCCCGGGAGGCGCCGTCGTGCCGCTCCTGGATCGAAATCTCTTCCGGGATAAACCTTTTCTGGTACAGGATCGTGCCGATGGCGATCGACAGGATCGACATCCCGAAGGTCAGCCCGTACAGCGGGGTGGCCAGGTCGTACAGCAGGCTGTTCGGGGCGTCCTTGGGCTTGTACTCCCACGGCCAGAACAAGAAGACCAGCAGCAGCGCCAGCCCGAAACCACCGCCGAGCAGGAGCCACAGGGCGACTCCGCGCTCGGCGCGCTTCTCGGCTTTGGTGCCCTCGACGGGCCAGCGGGGTTCCTTGACGATCGTCTCGACGCCGTCGAGCTTGCCGCCCAGCGCGACCAGTTCCTGCTGGGACATCGCGGCCAGCGCCGCGTCATCGGGTTCCCTCTCGCCGACACCGTGGGCGGTCCCGCCGGTGTCCGAGCCGCGAACGTCGTCTTCGCTCATGATGCTCGTGCCCCAATCCACAGTGCCAACGCGATGGCGGCGACCATTCCGATGATCCACGCGGCCATGCCCTCGGGCGCGGGCCCGAAGCCGCCGAGGCCGTAGCCGCCGGGCTGGCGCTCTTCAGTGACCGACTTGATGTAGCCGATGATGTCCTTCTTGGCTTCGAAGGACAGCTGACGGTCGGAGAACTTCGGCATGTTCTGCGGACCGGTCCGCATGGCGGCCAGGATCTGCTGCTCGTTGGGCGGCTCGAGCGGCGGCGCGTACTTGCCCGACGACAGCGCCCCGCCCTTGCCGGTGAAGTTGTGGCAGGAGGAGCAGTTCAGCCGGAACAGGTCACCGCCGCGGCCCAGGTCGTCGCCGCGCAGCGACTTCATCGCCAGGCTGCCGTCCGGGTTGCGCACCGTCGTCGGACCGCCGCCGTTGGCCTGCACGTACGCGCCGAGCGCGTCGACCTGTGCCTCGTCGAAGATCGGCTCCTTGCGCGGCGCCTGGGCCTCGCCGGTCATCGCGGGCATCCGGCCGGTGGAGACCTGGAAGTACACGGCCTCCTCGCCGACGCCGATGAGGCTGGGCCCGCGGTCGGCCACACCCTGCAGGTTCGCGCCGTGACAGGACACGCACGACGTGTCGAACAGCTGCTTGCCGGTCCGCAGCAGCGCCGAGGACGACTCGTCGGCGACGGCCACCTGCGGGCGCGGCGTCAGCACGGCGGCCAGGCCGCCGGCGATGGTCAGCGCGATAAGCAGCAACAGCCCGCCCGACAGACGGCGGCGCAGCCGCCGGCGGGAGCGGTCGCGCTGCCCTTGTCGCGGCTTCCGGTTTCGCATGGACCCCAGCTTCTTCAACCGAGCACTCCTGTTCATTCCGTTATTCGGAGCCGCCGGCTCATCGGATGAAATAGATCACGGTGAACAGCGCGATCCACACGATGTCGACGAAATGCCAGTAGTAGGACACGACGATGCTCGCGGTGGCCTGCGCCGGCGTGAACTTGCTCATCGCGGTGCGGGCCAGCAAGAAGATGAAGGCGATCAGACCGCCGGTGACGTGCAGGCCGTGGAACCCGGTCGCCAGGTAGAACACGCTGCCGTAGGCGCTGCCGGGGATCGTGGTGCCGTGCGTGGCCAGGTGGTAGTACTCGTAGCCCTGCCCGCAAACGAAGAACAGGCCCATCAGGAAGGTGATCACGTACCAGCGGCGCAAACCGAAGACGTCGCCGCGTTCGGCCGCAAACACACCCATCTGGCAGGTGAACGACGACGCGATCAGCACGAGCGTCACCGGTACGGCCTGATAGAGGTTCAGCTCGGTCGGTGGCGGCGGCCACTTGCCGCCGGACTGCGCACGCGCGGTGAAGTACATCGCGAACAGGCCAGCAAAGAACATCAGCTCGCTGGAGAGCCAAACGATGGTGCCGACACTGACCATGTTCGGTCGATTCAACGAATGAACGCGCGACGTGATTGCAGTACCTGAGGTCCCTACAGCGCTGGTCACATCCGCAAGTATGACGCTTTGTAGTTGATTAACTCCACCCGGGGCGGCATTTGATGTTTTCGCGTCGCGACGCCGTCCGGGACGGGCGCCTTTCCGCGCCGGTTGGGGCAGGTCGGGTCCGCGTGGGACCATCGGCGCGTGGCTCTGTCATCTCAGGCTTCCACCGGCGGGTCCGCCGCTCGACCGGCCGGGGCGGCACCCTCGTGGCCAGGGGTTCTGGCCCGGTTGATGGGCGGTCAGGATCTGGTGCGCGGCCAGGCCGCCTGGGCCATGGATCGAATCATGGCCGGCGACGCGAGCCCGGCGCAGGTCGCATCCTTTGCGGTGGCGATGCAGATGAAGGTCCCGACCTCGGCCGAGGTCAGCGAGCTGGCCGACGTCATGCTGGACCACGCGCGCCCGATGCCCGCCATGCCCGACGACAGCGTGGACATCGTCGGGACCGGTGGTGACGGCGTCAACACCGTCAACCTTTCCACCATGGCGGCAATCGTGGTCGCGGCCGCCGGCGTGCCGGTGGTCAAACACGGCAACCGCGCGTCGTCGTCGTTGTCCGGCGGTGCCGACACGCTCGAGGCGCTCGGGGTGCGCATCGACCTCGAACCCGAACAGGTGGCGCAGAGCCTCGCCGAGGTGGGCATCGGGTTCTGCTTCGCGCCCCTGTTCCACCCCTCGTACCGGCATGCCTCGGTGGTGCGCCGCGAGATCGGGGTGCCGACGGTGTTCAATCTCCTTGGGCCCCTTACCAATCCGGCTAGGCCGCGGGCCGGACTGATCGGCTGCGCGTTCGCCGACCTGGCCGAGGTGATGGCGGGGGTCTTCGCCGCGCGCAGGTCCAGTGTGCTGGTGGTGCATGGCGACGACGGGCTTGACGAGTTGACGACCACGACCACCAGCACGATTTGGCGGGTGCAGGCCGGGACGGTGGACAAGCTGACGTTCGATCCGGCCGGATTCGGTTTTGCCCGCGCCGATCTCGACGATCTGTTGGGCGGTGACGCGCAAGCCAACGCGGCGGAGGTGCGCGCGGTGCTGGCCGGTGACAAGGGTCCGGTCCGGGACGCCGTCGTGCTCAACGCCGCCGGGGCGATTGTCGCCCACGCCGGCCTATCCAGCCGCGCTGAATGGTTGCCGGCGTGGGAGGACGGGCTGCAGCGCGCCGCCGCGGCGATCGATTCCGGCGCGGCCGAAGAGCTGCTCGCGCGATGGGTGCGGTTCAGCCAGCAGGTCTGAGTCATGTTGCGCCGCTTGGTCGTAGGCCAGTCGCGCCGAACGCGCCGAGGCCGCCCAGGACGCCCACGCGCCGGCCGACCGCAGCGATGAAGCCCAGCCGGCGGCGTCGGGGGAGTCGTCGACCCGAACGATGCGCACCCCGGGGCCGGCCAGCCAGCGCGCGATGAGCGCGGATTCCTCCACCAGCGCCCCGCCCAGCGGGGCCGCGATGGGCAAAATCGCCTGTGCCCCAGCCACAATGGCGTCGACCACCGGCATCGGAGGCACCCCGCGCCTGGCGGTGCCTGCCGCCGCGAGCTGGCCGTGCCGTACCACGGCGAGGTGGTAACCGCCGTCCCCGTCGGGCGCGGCGGCGATCAGCTCGGGCAGCGCGGCCAGGGCGCGTAACCGCTGGCCGCGCCACAGGATCTCGATGGCGGCGGCGGTGCGGTCGCGCAGGCGGGCGGCGCTTTCGAAATTGCGGCGCTCGGCCAGCGCGGTGACCTGATGCACGGCGGCCGACAGGGCGGTGTTCTCCATCCCGTCGATCAACGCGGCGACGCGCGCCACGGCCGCCGCGTATTGCGTGGCCGTTATGCCGCGCGCCGCGGGACACGGCGCGACCTCCGCCTCGGGGCACGCCGGCCCGTGCAGGACAGAGCGGCTCAGCCGGGCGGTGCAGGTCCGAAGACCGGTGAAGCGGGCCAGCAGCGTGGCCGTGTCGGCGGCGTCGGTGCGCGACCGGAACGGGCCGACGGCGCGGTCGTGGCGCGGTGCCCGAACCACCGCGAGACGCGGGAACGCCTCGTCGGTGAGCGCCACCCACCACCATCGGTGCGGGAACCGGGAACGCCGGTTGTAGGGCGGGGCGTGCGCGGCCAGCAGCCGCAGCTCGCGGACGCCGGCCTCCAGCGCGTGCGCGCATTCGACGTGGTCGACCGCGGTGGCCAGATTGACCATCTCCTTCATCCGGCCACGCGGGTCGGCGCCGGTGAAGTACTGCCCGACCCTGCGGCGCAGGTCGCCGGCGGTCCCGATGTAGAGCACCTCGCCCGACGGGCCGCGAAACAGGTAGACCCCCGGGCGGCGGGGCAGGCCCTCGGCGAGGACCCGCTTGCGCCGCTGGGCCGGCGTCACGTCCGGCAGGTAGGCGCGCAGGTCGGCGTAGGTGTGCACCCCCTGGTTACCCACCCGCTCGATGAGCGCGTGCAGCACGTCGACGGTGGCACCGGCGTCGTCCAGCGCGCGGTGCGTGGGCTGGGTGGCGACGGCGAACAGCCGCGCGAGCGCGGCCAGCCGCACCGTGGGGGCTTCCTCGCGGCTGAGCACCCGGCGGGCCAGCCGCACCGTGCACAGGACGTTCGGTCGCGGCCAGGGAATGTCGCACCGCGCCGCGGCGGCCCGCAGAAATCCGACGTCGAATCCGGCGTTGTGGGCCACCAGCACTGTCCCGTGGTCCAAGCCCGCGAATTCGAGGAACATCGGCAGCACCGCGTCGATGGTCGGAGCGTCGGACACCATCGCGGTGGTGATGCCGGTCAGCCGCACGATCTGCGGCGGGATGCTGCGCTCCGGGTCGACGAGCGTGGCGAACTCGCCGAGCACGGCGCCGCCGCGGACCTTGACCGCCCCGATCTCGGTGATGGCATCCGGCGCATTTCCGTCGGTGCTTTTCGTGCGCCCGCCCGTGGTCTCGAGGTCCACCACCACGAAGGTCGTGTCGCGCAGCGTGACTTCGGCGGCGGCGAAGGACGACTCCAAGTCGGTGAAAGTGAGCTGAGTCGCACCACCGGCACCCATGGCCGCGACGTTAAGCGGGACCACCGACACCCGCGCGGCTCCCACGCCGAGCGAGCCGAAACGCGGCGCCGGGGGTTGTCGGTGGGTGTGGTTACCGTTCGAAGAGTCCGACCTGACGTTCGCCAAGCTTGACCGAGAGGACCGATCCGATGGCACGAAGCAGTGGGCCCGACAGCGACGGCGCGACGGTGCCGGACTCGGGGGCACCGGTGGTGATCGACTGCGACGACTGTGCGGTGCGCGGACCGGGATGCCGCGATTGCGTAGTCAGCGTGTTACTCGGGGTCCCGGGAACTTTGTTGGAGGACGAATGCGCCGCACTGGCGGTGCTCGCCGATGTCGGTCTGGCACCGCGATTACGGTTGGTGCCTATCCGCCGCGAACGCGATTCGGGCGTCGCCTAAGATGCTTTGCGTGCCAAAGGTTTACGAGGGGGTCAGCGCCGTTCACATGATAATGACAGAAATCTTTCCAATTTCTTAACGCCCCGCTTTGGACAAACGCCGATATCGTTTCGTAACCTGTTTGAGACCTAAACCCGCTCGACGGCGCATGGTCGCGTCGATGGCCGTTTAAGGAAGCAAAATCTTGAGGCTTGACTCTAGATACCCGTTTGCGCGTGTCCTCACACGATTTGCCATCGGGACGCTAGCGGGCTTCACCGTCTTATCGGGCGCCCTCGCCGCGAATGCCTCGGCCGACCCGGCCGAAGACGCGCTGGCCAAACTCAACGAGTTGTCCCGCCAGGCCGAGCAGACCACCGAGGCGATGCACAGCGCGCAGCTCGACCTGAACAACAAGCTGGTGGCCCAGCGTGCGGCGGACAAGAAGCACGACGACGCTCAGGCCGCCGTCGATGCGGCCAAGGCTCGCCTGGCGTCGTTCCAGGGCGCCGTGAACAAGCTCGCCGCCGCGACCTACATGGGCGGCCGCGTCGACGGCATGACGGCGATGCTGACCGCCGGATCGCCGCAAGGGCTGATCGACAAGCTGGCCATGCAGCGGCTGATGGCGACGCAGATGGCCGACCAGATGACGAATTTCCGGGCCGCCGGCGAGCAGGCCGCCAAGGCCGAGCGGGAGGCCGCGAAGTCCGCCGCCGACGCCAAGAGTGCGGCCGAGCAAGCCGCCGCGGTGCGAGCGAGCCTGCAGTCCAAGCAAAGTCAGCTGCAGGTGCAGATCGCGGTCGTCAAGTCGCAGTACGTTTCCCTGTCGCCGGAGCAGCGCACCGCGCTCGCCGATCCCGGTCCCGTCCCTGCGGGTCTCCCGGCACCGGGCGCGCCCGCGCCTGAGGCCGCGCCGCCCGGCGCGCCGCAGGCTCCCGGGCAGGCACCCGGTGAGGCTCCGCCTCCCGGCGGAATGCCCGGACCGTTCGGCGGCGGGGTAGGCGGCGGTGACCGCGCGACGGTCGTACAAGCGGCGTTGACGCAGGTCGGTTCGCCGTACGTCTGGGGCGGTGCCGCGCCGGGTGGGTTCGACTGCTCCGGCCTGGTGATGTGGGCCTTCCAGCAGGCCGGCATCTCTCTGCCGCATTCCAGCCAGGCGCAGGCTCAAGGCGGTCAGCCGGTGTCGTTGTCGGACCTGCAGCCCGGTGACGTGGTCACCTTTTATAACGACGCGTCACACAGCGGCCTCTACGTCGGTGACGGCATGGTGATCCATTCCTCCACCTACGGCCAGCCGGTGCGCGTGGTGCCGATGAATGCCGCAGGCCCGGTCCACGACGCCCGCCGCTACTAGCGGCCCCGGCGCGCGGCGCCGGCGGCTGACCACCCTGCTGGCCTGGGTGTTCGTCGTCGAGATCGTGGTGGCTGCGGCCGTGCCGTTCGACGCGGCCGGCGACAGCCGGACCCGCCCCCCGCAGCTGATCACACCCGCACGCAGCCAGGTCAGCGCAGCGACGAAGTCACTGGTCGTCAGCGATCGCACCGTTCGGCTGCTCGGCCTGGACGGTCCGGCCGGCGACCGGTTGCTGTCGCGGGTGGCGTCCGGCATCGGTGCCGCGATCAACGCGGTCGAGGCGTTCTGGGGTGCCGACTGGTCGCGCGACATATCGGTGGTCGCCGCCCATACCGACGAGGAGTTCCGCGCCGCCGCCGGTGGGGGCCCGGCCGCGCAGTGGGCGGACATCGCGGCGGTGACGGTCGCCGAACGCGTCGATCCCGCGCACCGGGTGGTTATCGGTCAGCGCATCGTCTTCGCGCCCGGCGCGGCCAACATGACCGAGGGTGCGCTGCGAATCGTGTTGGCGCACGAGCTTTTTCACTACGCCGCCCGTGCGGACACCGCCGCGGATGCGCCCCGGTGGCTGACCGAGGGCGTAGCCGATTTCGTCGGCCGGCCCCGGACCCCGGTGCCCGTCGACGTGCTGCCGGTCCCGCTGACGCTGCCCTCGGACGCCGACCTGGACGCGCCCGGGTCACAGCGTTCGCTGGCGTACGACCGCGCGTGGTGGTTCGCGCGTTTCGTCGCGGACACCTACGGGACGGCCAAGCTGCACGACCTGTATCTGGCCGTCTGCGGTGTCGGGCGCGCCGACGTGCTCTCCGCCGCCCACGACGTGCTGGCGACCGACTCGCCCGGCCTGCTCGCGCGTTGGCACGAGTGGCTGACCCACGGCGGCTGACCGTACGCGCGTCAGGCTAGCCTGACGCAGTGAGTCGGGTCCTGCTGGTAACCAACGACTTTCCGCCCCGGCCGGGCGGCATCCAGTCCTACCTGAGTGATTTCGTCGGGCACCTGGTCGGCGCCGGGCTGCATTCGATGACGGTGTACGCGCCGCAGTGGAAGGGCGCCGACGCCTTCGACGATGCGGCCGGGGCGGCGGGTTACCGGGTGGTCCGTCATCCCGGCACGTTGATGTTGCCCGGTCCGGCGGTGGACGCCCGGATGCGCCGGCTGATCGGCGACAACGGCATCGACACCGTCTGGTTCGGCGCGGCCGCGCCGCTGGCGCTGCTGGCGCAGCGCGCCCGGCAGGCCGGGGCGACCCGGGTGGTGGCCAGCACGCACGGTCACGAGGTGGGCTGGTCGATGCTTCCCGTCGCGCGGTCGGTGCTGCACCGCATCGGCGACACCACCGACGTCGTCACGTTCGTCAGCCACTACACCCGCGCGCGGTTCGCGCCGGCGTTCGGGCCCAACGCCTCGCTGGAATACCTGCCACCCGGCGTCAACACCGACCGGTTCCGGCCCGACCCGGCGGCCGGCGCCGCGCTGCGCGAGCGGTATCGGCTGGGGGAGCGGCCCACGGTCGTGTGCGTGTCCCGGCTGGTTCCGCGCAAGGGTCAGGACATGCTGATCAAGGCGCTGCCGTCGATCCGGCAGCGCGTCGATGGCGCCGCCCTGGTCATCGTCGGCGGCGGTCCCTACCTGGAATCGTTGCGCAAGCTCGCCCGCGACTGCGGGGTGAGCGAGCATGTGACGTTCACCGGCGGCGTGCCGGCCGCCGAGCTGCCCGCGCACCACGCGCTGGCCGACGTCTTCGCGATGCCGTGCCGCACCCGCGGCGCCGGGATGGACGTCGAGGGCCTCGGCATCGTCTTCCTCGAGGCCTCGGCCACCGGCAAGCCGGTGATCGCCGGTGACTCCGGTGGGGCCCCAGAAGCCGTGCAGCACAACAAGACTGGATTAGTGGTCGATGGGCGCTCAGTGAACGCCGTCGCCGACGCCGTCACCGAGTTGCTCGGCGACCGAGACCGGGCGGCCGCCATGGGCGCGGCCGGGCGGGACTGGGTGACGGCGCACTGGCGGTGGGACACCCTCGCGGTGCGGCTGGCCGAGATCCTCCGCGCCTGACGGCCGCTAATCCTTCTCGTAGATCCAGTCGATGTCGGAGGCGAACTTCTCGGCGACCACGTTGCGCTTGACCTTCATCGTCGGCGTCAGCTCGCCGGTGTCCTCGGTGAAGTCGACCGGCAGGATGCGGAACTTGCGGATGGACTCGGCGTGCGACACCGCCTGGTTGGCGTGCTTGACGGCGGCGTCCACCTCGGCGATCAGGTCCGGGTCGCTGGCCAGATCGGCCACCGACGCGCCGGCCGACTTGTGGTTGCGCTCCTTCCACGCGTCGAACGCCTCGGGGTCGATGGTGATCAGCGCGCCGATGAACGGCTTGGCGTCGCCCACCACCATGGCCTGGCTGATCAGCGCGTGCGCCCGCAGCTGGTCCTCGAGCACGGCCGGGGCGACGTTCTTGCCGCCGGCGGTGACGATGATCTCCTTCTTGCGGCCGGTGATCCTCAGGAAGCCGTCCTCGTCGAGCGCGCCGAGGTCGCCGGTCTTGAACCAGCCGTCGGTGAACGCGTCGTTGGTGGCCTGCTCGTTGTGCCAGTAGCCGCTGAACACCACGCCGCCGCGGACCAGGAGCTCGCCGTCTTCGGCGATGCGCATGCTGTTGCCCGGCAACAACGTTCCGACCGTCCCGATCCTGACGTTGCCGACCTGGTTGACCGTGATGGCCGAGCTGGTCTCGGTCAGGCCGTAGCCCTCGTGGATGGTCAGGCCCACGCCCCGGTAGAAGTGGCCCAGCCGGGCACCCAGCGGCGCGCCCCCTGAGACGGACGCGTGGCATTCTCCGCCCAGCGCGGCGCGCAGCTTGTGATAGACCAGCCGGTCGAACATCGCATGCTTGGCGCGCAGCACCACCCCGTCCAGCGACGGCTCCAGCCAGATCTCCATGGTTCCGGTCAGCGCGCCGGTGACCGCCCAGCGGATCCCCTTGTCGCCGCGCTCCTCGACCACCTGCAGCCGCAGGTCCGGCCACCACCGGCGCCAGCTAGACGGATCGGCGACCGCGGCACCGACACCACCACCGTCGGCTTGAACACCGCGAACATCGGCAGCAGGTTCTTGATGTCGCTGGTGAACCCGACCGTCACCTTGTTGGCGAACGCCGAGAGCGTCAGCGAGCGCGCCAGCACGTGGGCCAGCGGCAGGAAGATCAACAGCCGCTGCCCCTCGTCCAGCAGCGTCGGCAGGCACTCCTTGGCGCCGCGGGTCTCGTACAGCAGGTTGGAATGGGTCAGCTGGCAGCCCTTGGGCCGCCCCGTGGTGCCCGAGGTGTAGATGAGCGTCGCCGGGTCGTCTGCGCGCAGCGCGTCCTGGCGGGCGGTGAGCTCGGCGGGCTCGACCGACGCGCCGGCCTCGGCGAGCTGATCGAGCGCCTTGGGACCCGAGCCGTCGATGTGCAGCACGCGGCGCAAGGCGGGCAGGTCGGCGGTGAGTTCGGTGACCATCGCGGCGTGCGCGTCGGTTTCGGCGAAGGCGACCACCGCCTCGGAGTCCTGCAGCACCCAGCGCACCTGCTCGGCCGACGACGTCTCGTAGATCGGAACGGTGACCGCGCCCACCGACAGGATCGCCAGGTCGATGATCGCCCACTCGTAGCGGGTGGCCGAGAAGATGGACACCCGGTCGCCGGCCTCGACCCCGAGCCCGATCAGACCGAGCGCCGCGGAGCGCACCTGTTTGGCCACCTCCGCGCAGGTGACGTCGGTCCATTCGCCGTCGACCTGACGGCGGAAGATGACGAAGCCGGGGTCTGCGCGCTCGTGCTCGAAGACCATGGCCGCGATGTTGTCGTGTTCGCCGACGGAGAAGCGGGCGGGGACGCTGTACTCACGCACTCTTACTGACCTCGTTTGGCTCGGGTGACGTTCGGGGGGCCGGCTTGTTGCCGTCCAGCCTAATCCGCGCGTTCGTGCAGGAACCGTGGCCGTCTGCCGGGCCCCGGCCCGCCGCGAAGATCGGTGTGTGAAGCTGGGGTGGTGAACAGCATCCAGATCGCCGACGAGACGTTCGTCGCCGCCGACGGTGCGCGGGTCGGTGCCGCGGTCGCCGATCCGTCTAGCTGGCGCCGGTGGTGGCCGGACCTGCGGCTGCAGGTGGTCGAGGAGCGCGGCGACAAGGGGATCCGCTGGGCGGTCACCGGCGCGCTGACCGGAACCATGGAGATCTGGCTGGAGCCGTCGCTGGACGGGGTGGTGCTGC
>NZ_LZKF01000010.1:0-1247 GCF_001672665.1 Mycobacterium sp. E2238
AGGTGTTTGACTTCGGGGCGTTACCGCCGGAGGTTAATTCCGGTCGGATGTATGCGGGTCCGGGTTCGGGGCCGTTGATGGCGGCGGCGGCGGCGTGGGATGAGATTGCTGCTGAGGTGGCTGCGGCGGCCAGTGGGTATAGCTCGGTGGTTACGGAGTTGACGTCGGGGCCGTGGGTGGGTCCGGCGGCGTCGTCGATGGTGTCGGCGGTGGTGCCGTATGTGAATTGGTTGGGTGCGGTGGCGGGGTTGGCCGAGGACACGGCCAGTCAGGGGCGCGCGGCGGCGGCGGCGTTTGAGGCGGCGTTTGCGATGACGGTGCCCCCGCCGGTGATTGCGGCTAATCGGGTGTTGTTGGCGACGTTGATCGCGACGAATTTCTTTGGCCAGAACACCCCGGCGATCATGGCGACGGAGGCCCAGTACATGGAGATGTGGGCCCAAGACGCGGCGGCGATGTATGGCTATGCGGCGGCCTCGGCGACGGCGTCGGCGTTGGCGCCCTTTGAGCCCGCGCCGAATACCACCGCCCCTGAGGGGGTGGCCGATCAGGCGTTGGCGCTGACCCAGGCCGCCCAGCAGCCCGCGGGCAACACCGCCCAGACCGTGGCCTCGAGCACCTCGCAGCTGGCGAGCACGCAGCTGGTCACCACCGCGGCGCCCCAGGTGACCGCGACGTCGACCCAGCCGGGTCCGTTGACCTGGTTGACCAATGCGATTCAGGGCTTGCAGACGGGGTTGCCCACGCCGACCAACAACTATCTGGGGCTCAATCCGACCTTGTACACGGTGATCCTCAAGCAGACCTCGGGTCTGGCCTATTTCTCCAACGGTATCCCGGCGTTTTGGTCGCAGCTGGCGCAGCAGTTGGTGTCGGGTCCGGGTGGTAGCACGGCCGGTGCCGGTGGTGCGTGGTATCCCACGCCGCAGTTCGCCCAGTTGGGCCTGGGCAACCTGGGCAGCCTGAGCAGCAGCGTTTCGGCCGGTGCCGGGCAGGCCGCCCAAGTCGGGGGTTTGTCGGTGCCCCAGCAGTGGGCCACGCTGACCTCGGCGGTCAGCCCGGCCAACGCCGAGGCCGAGGCCCTTCCCGTGCAGACCGCCGGGGCCACCGCCAGCCCGCCGGGCAACGCCCTGCTGCGCGGCATGCCCACCGGCGTCATGGGCCGACGCGCCGGCGCCGCCGCGGGCTACTCCCACAAATACGGCTTCCGCTACAGCGTCCTAACCCGCCCACCCTCAGCCGGATAG
>NZ_LZKF01000011.1:0-29422 GCF_001672665.1 Mycobacterium sp. E2238
CTGGACCGAGCAGGAGATGTTCGTCAAGACCGATCCCCTGGGCAACGCGGTGGACCGGCGCCACCCGTGGAACCAGCACACCAACCCGCACCCGCAGAAGCGGGACATGGACGGCGGCAAGTACAGCTGGGTGATGTCGCCGCGCTGGTTCGACGGCAAGGACCACCTGGCGCTGGACACCGGCGGCGGCCCGCTGGCCCGGCTGTGGTCGACCGCGCTGGCCGGCCTGGTCGACATCGGCTACGTCAAGGCGACCGGCAACAGCGTCAAGATCAACCTGCCCAAGACCGCGCTCAAGGGCCCGGTCGAGTTCGAGTGGAAGGTGCCCAAATACGGCAGCAACACCATCGAGCGGGACCGGGCGCGCACCTACTTCCAGGCCTACGCGGCGGCGTGCGCGCTGTACTTCGCCGAGAAGGCGTTGACCGAGATCCGCGCCGGCCGCACCAAGACGTGGGAGCGCTTCGAGGTGCCCGACGAAGCCATCGGATGCGGGTTCACCGAGGCGGTGCGCGGCGTGCTCAGCCACCACCTGGTGATCCGGGACGGCAAGATCGCCAACTACCACCCCTACCCGCCCACCCCGTGGAACGCCAACCCGCGCGACAGCTACGGCACGCCCGGGCCGTACGAGGACGCGGTGCAGGGTCAACCGATCTTCGAGGAGAACAGCCGGGAGAACTTCAAGGGCATCGACGTCATGCGCACGGTGCGCAGCTTCGATCCGTGCCTGCCCTGTGGCGTGCACATGTATCTGGGCAAGGGCAAGACGCTGGAGAGACTGCACACGCCAACTCAGTCACCCGTCGGGGAGTGAGGAGATGGTGGATCGCCCGGAAACCCTTGACGACAGTGCGGCGCGTTGGCGCACGGCGGGCGATCGGATCCAGACCCTGCTGGATTCCTGCGCGGCGGGTGGGCCGGCTGCGCAGGAACGCGCGAGGGAGTTGGTCCGTGAAGTGGTCGGACTCTACGGGGCCGGGCTGGAACGGATCATGCTACTGGCCCAAGAGGGCCCTCGGGACGGACCAGGCCCCGGCCTGGCCGAGCGGCTGGCCACCGACGACCTGGTGGCCAGCCTGCTCCTGGTCCACGGCCTGCACCCCCACGACGTGCACCGTAGGGTGGCCGACGCGCTCGACCGGGTGCGGCCGTACCTGGGCTCGCACGGCGGTGACGTCGACCTGATCGGAGTCGACGGCGATACCGTGCGCCTCGCATTCACCGGCAGCTGCAAGAGCTGTCCGTCATCGGCGGTGACGCTGGAATTGGCGGTCCAGGACGCGGTGCGCGCCGCCGCGCCCGAGGTCTCGTCGATCGAGGTGCTGACCGCCGAATCCGCGCCCGACCCGGCCGTGATACCCGCCGAATCGCTGCTGGCCCATCTGCATTCGACCGGCTCGACCTGGCACCCGGTACCGGAACTGGCCGAGCTGCAGCCCGGCGAGGTAGCGGGATTCCTGGTGTCGGACACCCCGCTGTTGGTGTGCAGGGTCGGCGACCTGCCGCTGGCCTACCACGACCACTGCCCGGTGTGTGACGGCTCGTTGGCGGGTGCACGACTGCGCGAGACGCTGCTGGGCTGCCCGCGCTGCGGCACACAGTTCGACGTCGTGCATGCGGGCGCCGGTCCCGATGGCGCTCACCTCGAGCCGCTCCCCCTGCTGCGTCGCGATGGGGTGCCATCGGTAGCGCTGGCCGAACCGATGGGCGCCCCGGCATGACGACCCCGTACGAGGTCCTGACTCGCATCCGCAGCAATCGCGCGGCCCCCGAACCGGCCGGGGAGCGCTGTGAGATGTGCTCGGAATCGATCGCCGACGCACACCAGCACGTGGTGAACGTGGCCGACCGCCAGCTCATGTGCGTATGCCGCGCCTGCTATCTGCTGTTCACCGACTCCCGGGCGGAACTCCGCTACCGCGCGGTGCCCGACCGGTATCTGTCATTCCCGGGCTTCGCGCTGGATCGCCGCGCCTGGGAGGCGCTGCAGATCCCGGTGGGTGTCGCCTTCTTCTTCAGGAACTCCGCACTCGGGCGCACCGTCGCCTTCTATCCCGGACCGGCCGGCGCTTGCGAATCCGAACTCGCGCTGGATGTTTGGGACGCGCTCAGCGGCGCCGACGCCCGGGTGCGCCTGCTGGCCGACGACGTCGAGGCGCTGTTGGTCCGGGTCCCCGAATCCGGCGCGCCGCAAAGCTATCTCGTCCCCATCGACGCCTGCTACGAATTCGTCGGGCGGCTGCGCATGCTGTGGCGTGGGTTCGACGGAGGGCAGGAGGCGCGCGAGTTCATCGACGGCTTCTTCTCGCACCTCGAAGCGCGCGCTGTGAGAACACCGCCATGATGGACGTCGACTTCTCGGTCCTGGACGTGGCGCCGGAGCCGTACACCGTCAGCCCGGTGCTGACGGCGCGGGTCGCCGTGGACACCGGTGGTGGCGCGGTCGACCCGGTGCACGCGATCGCCCTGCGCTGCCAGGTCCGCATCGAGCCGCTGCGACGCTCGTACTCCGACGCCGAAGCCGACGGGTTGCTGGACCTGTTCGGGCCGCGCGAACGGTGGGCGAGCACCCAGCGCACCTTCCTCTGGCAGCACTGCACCGCGATGGTGCAGGGTTTCGCCGGCAACACGACCGTGGCGCTGCCGTTGGATTGCACCTACGATTTCGAAGTTGCCGCCGCCAAATATCTGCATGCGTTGCGCGACGGTGCGCTACCGCTCCAATTCCTCTTCAGCGGAACGATTTTCGTCAAATCCGAACGCGGATTTTCCGTCCAGCAAGTTCCGTGGAACTGTGAATGCCGCTACGACATGCCGGTCACGGTGTGGCGGCAGCTGATGGCCCAGCACTACCCCAACGCCGGCTGGCTGCGGCTGAGCCACGAAACCATCACCGCCCTGGCCACCTACAAGTCGGCGCACGGGCTGCTCGACCTCGACCACGCGATCACCTCACTGCTGGACGCGGACCGGGAGACGGCGCAATGACGGCCGACTGGGACCGGGCCCGCGCCGTCGCCGACGCGGTGCTTTACGAGGGCTATCTGCTCTACCCGTACCGCGGCACCTCGACCAAGAACCAATCACGCTGGCAGTTCGGCGTTCTGGGCCCGCCGGGGGCCGCGCAGGCCGGACTGGGCGAGGACGACACCCTGGCAGCACAGTTTCTGGCCGACGGCGCCGGGGAGCTGACCCTGATGGTGCGGTTCCTGCAGTTGCAGCACCGCCGGGCCGAGCGCGAAGTCTCCCCCGGGGAATACGAGCCCGTCGACGAGCTCGCCACCCCGGGCGGGTCGTGGCTGACCTGGGACGAAGCGGTCGAATGCGAAAGGTCCTTCGGCCCTGTCGCCCTCGACGGCGGGCCATGGACACTGTCGGTGACGGCGGACGCGGGCACCGACATCGAATTTCTCGATGGCGGGCGCCTGGTGCGGCAACGACGGGAGGTACGTGGCGTGCTCACGGTCGCCAGCGAGGCGGACGGCGACCTGTGCCGGGTGTCGGTGCGGGTCAGCAACATCGGCGACGGTGCAGCGGACAAGAACGACGCGATCGCGCGGTCCATGATCGGAACACACGTCATCGCCGAACTCGCAGGCGGGCAGTTCGTTTCGCTGCTCGAGCCGCCGCCCGCGGCCGTCGATGCGGCATCCCGGTGCAGCCAGCACCGCTGCTTTCCGGTGCTGGCCGGCCCGCCCGGCGGCCGCGACCTGCTGTTGATCTCGCCGATCATCCTCTACGACCACCCGGAGGTCGCCGAGCAGAGCGATACCGCCCTGTATGACTGCACCGAGATCGACGAGATCCTGACCCTGCGCGTGATGACCATGACGGACGAGGAGAAGGCGCAGGCCCGGGCCACCGATCCACGGGCGGCGCGGATCATCGACCAATGTGACGCCATGTCTCCCGACGCGATGGCTCGCCTGCACGGCGTGCTGCGTGATCCGCACGCGATCTCGGGGCTGGTCCCGGAGATCCCTGACGGGGTCGATTGGTGGGATCCGCTGGCCGATAACGCCGTACGCCCGGAAATCGATGCGGTGCTGGTGAACGGGGTCCGCGTAGCGCGCGGCAGCCGGGTCCGGTTGCGGCCGAGGCGCAACGCCGACGCGCAGGACATTTTCGTCGCGGGCAAGACCGCCCGCGTCACCTCGGTGCACGAGGACGTCGACGGCACCAAGCACGTCGCGGTCGTCGTCGAGGACGACCCGGCCGCCGACCTGCATGACTGGTACGGCCGCTACCTGTACTTCTCCCCCGACGAAATCGAGCCTCTGGAAGCTCAACGCAGCCCGGCAAACTCGTGAAAGGAGTCCGAGATGGAGATCCTGGGTTGGATATTCATCGCGATCATCGCGTTGGTGGTGGCGATCGGAGTGGTGCTTGGGGTGACATCCCTGCCCGATGCCCGCCGCTACCTGAAACTGAGGCGGATGTAACCGGCTGCTGAAATGACAGCGCGCATCCTGGTAGCGGGCATCGGCAACATCTTCCTGGGTGACGACGGATTCGGATCAGAGGTGATCCGCACCGCCGAGATCCCGCAGGACGGTGCGAGCGTCCGCGTCACCGACTACGGCATCCGCGGGATGCACCTCGCCTACGACCTGCTCGAGGACTGGGACACCCTGGTGCTCGTCGACGCGGTCCCCAGCCGCGGCAATCCCGGCACGTTGCACGTCTTCCAGGCCGATCATGAAGCAGATTCCACCGCAATGGGTTTCGACGGCCACAGCATGGATCCGGCTGCGGTGTTCGCCAGCCTGCGGGCGCTGGGCGGCGATCCGCCCTACACGGTCGTCGTCGGGTGCGAGGCCGGCAGCGTCGAGGAGGGCATCGGCCTCACCGAGCCGGTGGCCCAGGCGGTTCCGCGGGCCGCGCGGGCCGTCGAGGAGATTGTCGCGGCGTTGCGGGCGCACTCGGCCGCAACCAGCCGAGAAAGCACTGAGCCATGTGTTTAGGGATCCCCGGCCAAGTGATCCGGATGCTGGACGGCTTCGAAGGGCAGCTGGCCCTGGTCGACGTCACCGGCGAACAGCGCAGGGTCAACGTCGGCATGCTGCCGGAGGAGACGTTCGCGCCCGGCGACTGGATAATCATCCACATGGGCTTCGCCGTCGAGAAGACGGACCGCGCGGGCGCCGAACAGGCGCTGGCGGGTCTGGAGCTGATGGGCCGGGGCCGCACGGACTTTCCGGAGGTCGGCTGAGATGACCTCGTCCCCCCTGCTGCTGCGGCACCGCGACGTTCGGCAGCGCTTCACCGTGACCGGTGTCGTGCAGGGGGTGGGCTTCCGGCCCTTCGTCCATCGCATCGCGACCGAACTCGGCCTGTCCGGCTTCGTCGGCAACGATTCGGGCGCGGTGTTCCTCGAGGTGCAGGGCGAGCCCGCACGCCTGGCTGAATTCGGCCGCCGCCTCCGTGCCGAGGCGCCACCGCTGGCCCGGATCAGCGACGTCACGGTGAGCGAGCTCGCCGCCGACGCCGGCGCCGGCCGCGGGTTCCGGATCGTGGCCAGCCGGGACGTCCGCGGCGAGGCGACGCCGATTCCGCCCGACATCGCCACGTGCGGCGACTGCGTCGCCGAACTCTTCGACCACCGTGACCGGCGCTACCGCCACCCCTTCATCACCTGCACCAACTGCGGGCCGCGGTTCACCATCGTTCGCGAGCTGCCCTACGACCGCCCGGCCACCACCATGTCCGGGTTCACCATGTGTGCGCGCTGCGCCGCCGAATACCACGACCCGGCGGACCGCCGCTTCCACGCGCAGCCGATCGCCTGCCCCGAATGCGGGCCGTCCCTGTCGTTCCGGTCGGCGGGCGGACGCGTCGACGGGTCGGACGCGGCGCTGGCGGCCGCCCAACGCGCGCTGGCCGCCGGTGCGGTGGTGGCCATCAAGGGCGTCGGCGGCTACCACTTGGCCTGCGCCGTCAGCGATGAGGCGGCGGTCACCGCGCTGCGGGCGCGAAAGGCGCGCGGCGCCAAGCCGTTTGCCATGCTGGTCCGTGATCTGGAGATCGCTCGCCGCTACGCCCACGTCGACGACGACGAGGCCGCCGTGCTGCTGGGTCCCGCCCGTCCGATCGTGCTGTTGAGGCGCCGATCCCCGAACGACATCGCGCCGATCGCCGACGCCGTGGCTCCGGGCAGCCCGCTGCTGGGACTGATGCTGCCGTACTCCCCCATCCATCACCTGCTGCTGGCGCGCGTGCCCCGCGCCGCCGACCCGCCCCCCGCCGCGCTGGTGCTCACCAGCGCCAACCGATCCGACGAACCCATCTGTTTCACCGATGACGATGCCAGACAACGACTTCCGGCACTCTGTGATGCGGTCCTCGACCACGACCGCCCGATCCACGTGCCGTGCGACGACTCGGTGGTGCGGGTGTTGAAGGACGAGGGCGTCGGGTGCGAACTGCCGATCCGGCGGTCCCGCGGGTATGCACCGCTGCCGGTCGACTTGAATGTCGAGTGCCCGGCGGTGCTGGCCGTCGGCGGGGAATTGAAGAACACCTTCTGCCTCACCGACGGCTCGCGCGCCTACCTGTCCGGGCACATCGGCGACATGGGCACCTGGGAGACGCTGCGCGCGTTCGAGCGGGCGGTGCACCAACTCAGCGAGATACGTGGTGAGCCGGCGCGTTTGGCCGCCGACCTGCACCCCGGGTATCACACCCGAAGCTGGGCGGAGCGCCGGGCGGACGGTCGACCGCTGGACCTCGTCCAGCACCACCACGCGCACGTGGTGTCGCTGCTGGCCGAGCACGGGCGCATCGGCGAACCCGTCGTCGGGGTCTGCTTCGACGGCACGGGTTACGGGTGCGACCAGACCATCTGGGGCGGGGAGATTCTCCAGCTCGGCCGCGACAGCCAGCG
Source organism: Mycobacterium sp. E2238 (assembly GCF_001672665.1). Taxonomy (NCBI): domain Bacteria; kingdom Bacillati; phylum Actinomycetota; class Actinomycetes; order Mycobacteriales; family Mycobacteriaceae; genus Mycobacterium; species Mycobacterium sp. E2238. The sequence continues at coordinate 6,887 of NZ_LZKF01000011.1, forward strand.
ATTCGTCCGGGCCGGCCACCTCTCGGCGGTACCACTGCCCGGCGGTGATGCGGCCGTCCGCAACCCGTGGCGGATGGCGCTGTCGCAGTTGTGGTCGGCAGGCATCGACTGGACACCCGACCTGGCCCCCGTCGTGGCCGCGACGCCGGACGAATTGCGCCTGACCCGTTCGCAATTGGAGACGGGAACCGGATGTGTGCCCTGTTCGAGCATGGGCCGCCTGTTCGACGCGGTCGCCTCGCTGCTGGGCGTGCGGCACCGCATCGACTACGAAGGCCAGGCCGCCATCGAGCTGGAGGCGCTGGCGGAATCGGCGGGTACCCAGACCAGGCCGTCGCTGCCGCTCGCGGTCGGCGCCGACGGGGTGATCGACCCCGCCCCCATGGTGCAGACGTTGGTGTCGGCGCTGTACAGCGGCACGCGACCCGCGCTGCTGGCCGCTGCTTTTCACGACGCCGTCGCGGACGCCGTCGTCAAGGTGGTCGGTCAGGTGGCCGGCGCCACCCGGTTGGTCGGCCTCACCGGTGGGGTATTCCAGAACGTGTTGTTGCGAAGAGCGTGTCGTCAGCGGTTGCAGCTGGCGGGATTCGAGGTGCTGACCCACCACATCGTTCCGCCCAACGACGGCGGGCTCGCCCTCGGGCAGGCCGTGATCGCCATGCTGACGGCGCGGGAGGAGGGCTGACAAATGACCACCACAGCCATCGATCGCGGGCTGGGCGCCGAATTGGCCGACGACCTCGCCGCCACCGCCTTCACGCTCGCCAAGCGCTTCGCGGCGGGCGCCACCATGTGGTCCATCGCGCCGTCGTGGGAGCCGCACGCGCTGCACATCGCGGTCGAGTTCGTGCACCCGGTGATCATGGGCAAACGGGCGCTGCCCGCGGTGGCGCTGACCGGACCCGACCTGGTGGACCTGGTGCGAGTGTCCGTGCGGCCGGGCGACATCGTGGTCGCGGTTTCGGGAGCCGACGACGCGCAGGTCCGCTCGGTGATGCGGCGCTCGCCGGCGTGGGGCGCCACCACGATCTGGATCGGCAGCGGCGAACGCCCCGGCGCGGGCATGGCCGACCACGTGCTGTGGCTCGACGACCCCGATCCGCGGGTGCCCGCGACGGGTGGCTTTGTGCTGTTCTATCACCTGCTGTGGGAACTGACCCACGTGTGCTTCGAGCACCCCGGCCTGCTCAAACCCGAGTGCGCCGAATCGGTTTGCGTCACCTGCAGCGACGAGGGGCGTCCCGGCGAGGCGGTGACGGCGTCGGTCGACGGGCACGCCACGGTGCGCACCGCGCGCGGCATCGAGAACGTGCTGACCACCCTGATCGACCCCGTCGCCGCCGGGGACTTGATGCTGGTGCACGCCGGCATGGCGATCGCCCGCATAGAGGAGGAGGGCATACATGAGTGACGAGCCCACCAACTTCCTGTATCCGTTCATCGACGCTCAGGAAGACGATCCCGCCTCGCTGCTGGCTGACCTGGCCGCGTCGGCGCAGGCGAAGGCGGCCGAAAGTCTGGCGCTGCGGCGCTCGACGCTGGACGCGAACGCCGCGGTGCTCGATCGGGCCGCCACCGAGATCGCGCGCCGTTTCGCGGCGGGCGGGCGCATGTTCACCTTCGGAAACGGCGGCAGCTGCACCGATTCCACCACCCTGGCGAGGCTGTTCGCCCGGCCGCCGGTCGGCATGCCGTTGCCCGCGTGGCCCTTGACCACCGATCAGGCGATCCTCACCGCGCTGGGCAACGACGTCGGATTCGAGTTGGTGTTCGCCCGGCAGTTGATCGCCCGCGCCAGGGCCGGTGACATCGCGATCGCCATGTCGACCAGCGGCGGTTCGCCTAACCTGCTCGCCGCGCTGGCCGAGGCGCGTCAACGTGGCCTGTACACCATCGGATTCGCCGGCTACGACGGCGGCGCGTTCGCGAACAATCCGAATGTGGATGCCTGCTTCGTCGTTCGTTCGCAGAGCGTGCACCGGATCCAGGAATCGCAAGCGCTGCTGGGCTATCAGCTGTGGCTGAGCGTGCACCAACAGTTGGGCGGCAAGCAAGGCATGGGGGCGGCATGAACAAGTCGGCGGGTGAATACCTTTCGTCGGGGCCACGATTCGCCGAGGGCGAGGTGATCGAGCGCATCGAGTCCTTCCGCAGGCGCCGGCCCCGGTTGCTCGACGACCACGTGACGCTGGCGCACGGCGCTGGCGGCAAGGCGTCGGCGGCGCTGGTGGACGCGGTGTTCGTGGAGGCGTTCCGCAACCCGCTGCTGGAGTCACTCGGTGACAGCGCGGTCCTGACGCTGCCGAGCGGTGAACGCCTTGCGATGTCGACGGATTCGTTTGTGGTGCAGCCCAGGCGCTTCCCGGGCGGCTCCATCGGCGCCCTCGCCGTGCACGGCACGTGCAACGACCTCGCGATGGCCGGTGCCGTGCCGTCGTGGATCTCGGCGGCGTTCGTCCTCGAAGAGGGTTTCCCCATCACCGAATTGAAGGAGATCGTCGCCGACATGGCGGCGGCGGCGGCGAAGGCGGGGGTGCAAATCGTCACCGGTGACACCAAGGTGGTGCCCAAGGGCGCCGCCGACGGCCTGTTCGTGACCACCGCGGGGGCCGGTGTCATTCCCGCGGGACGCACGCTGTCCGCGGCGTCGGTGCGGCCCGGTGACAAGCTGCTGCTGTCGGGCTCGATGGGCGACCACGGCATGGCGGTCATGCTGGCGCGGGGCGACCTGGCCATCGAGGCCGACATCGGTTCCGACACCGCGTCGGTCAGCCCGCTGGTGGAGCTGTTGATTGCGGCCGCGCCGTCCACCCGCTGGCTGCGTGATGCGACGAGGGGCGGGGTGGGCACCGTCTGCAACGAACTGGCCCAGGCCTGCGGCCTCGGGGTGCTGCTCGAAGAGGAACGACTTCCGGTGGCGCCCATGGTGAACGGCGCCTGCGAGCTGCTCGGCATCGACCCGCTCTACGTCGCCAACGAGGGCAAGTTCGTCGCGGTCGTCGCGCCGGAGGAGGCGGCGGCCGGGCTCGAGGCCCTGCGGTCGCATCCCTTGGGCGCCGACGCGGCCGAGGTCGGGGAAATCGTCACCGAACCGGCCGAAAGCGTGGTGCTGCGAACCGGATTCGGCGGAACACGGATCGTCGACATGCTCGTCGGCGACCCCCTGCCGAGGATTTGCTGAAGGAGCTGACCATGTGTTTGGGAATTCCGGGGCGGATCGTCGAGATCACCGATCCCGGTGACTATTTGGCGAAGGTCGACGTCAGCGGCGTGCAGCGCACCATCAGTGTGCGGCTGCTCTCCGACGACATGCCGGAACCCGACGACTGGGTCCTGGTTCACGTCGGGTTCGCGATGGCCAAGATCGACGAGACCGAGGCGTTGCTCACGCTGGCCGCCGTCAAGAAGCTCGGCGACGCCTACGACACCGAGATCCAAGCCTTCGACTCCTCATCGATCGTCTGAGAAAGGACCGTCATGAAATTCGTTGACGAGTTCCGTGATCCGGCCGCGGCCCGCAAGCTTTTGGGCGCCATCGAGCGCTTGGCCGGTGCCGACGGCGAGCAGTTCAAGTTCATGGAAGTGTGTGGCGGACACACGCATACGATCTACCGGCACGGCATCGAGCACCTGCTCCCCGAGAACGTCGAGCTGGTGCACGGCCCCGGCTGCCCGGTCTGCGTGATCCCGATGGGCCGCATCGACGACGCCATGTGGCTGGCCGGCCAACCCGACGTGATCTTCACCTGCTTCGGCGACATGATGCGCGTGCCCGGATCGCACGGCAGCCTGCTGGACGCCAAGGCGCGCGGCGCCGACGTGCGGTTCGTCTACTCCCCGCTGGACGCGCTCAAGATCGCGCTCGACAATCCCGACAAGCACGTGGTGTTCTTCGCCATCGGTTTCGAAACCACCGCACCGTCGACGGCCGTCACCCTGGTCCGGGCGCGCGACCTGAAACTGAGCAATTTCAGCGTGTTCTGCAACCACGTGATGATCGTCCCGCCGATCAAGGCCATCCTCGAGTCGCCGGACCTGCGCCTGTCGGGGTTCATCGGCCCCGGGCACGTGTCCACGGTGGTCGGCAACCGCCCCTACCGGTTCGTGCCGGAGGTGTACCGAAAGCCGTTGGTGGTGGCCGGGTTTGAACCTCTGGACATTCTGGCCGCGGTCGCGATGCTGTTGACTCAGATCCGCGAGGGCCGCTGCGAAGTGGAGAATCAGTACACGCGCGTGGTGCCCGAGCGGGGCAATCCCGCCGCTTTGGCGTTGATGGGCAAGGTTTTTGCGCTGCGGCCCCACTTCGAGTGGCGCGGGCTGGGCTTCATCTCACAAAGCGCGCTGCGGTTGCACGACGACTTTTCGGGATTCGATGCCGAACTGCGGTTCGCGATGCCGGGCGTGCGGGTCGCCGATCCCAAGGCGTGCCAGTGCGGCGAGGTGCTCAAGGGGGTGCTCAAGCCCTGGGAGTGCAAGGTTTTCGGCACGGCGTGCACCCCGGAGACCCCGATCGGCACCTGCATGGTGTCGCCCGAGGGCGCGTGCGCGGCCTACTACAACTTCGGGCGCATGCACCGGGACGCGGTCAAGCTGGTGGGGCGCGCTTGACCGGTGACACCGACGGCCCAGAAATGTTCGCGCGCTACGCGTACGCGCCCAACGCGCTGGGCTATTGCGGTCCCCCGCTTGGAGCCACCCTGCGCGAAGGTTCGGTCGACGAGGTGCGCCGGGCCGCGACGAAGTTCTCCGGGGCGTGGCCGTACCTGCGGGTGCTGTCGAACCTGACCGGGATCGCCGACCCGCTGGATTACCGGCTCGTCGAGTCGTACTGGCTGGGCGGCGGCGTCGGCGCCGACCTGGACCCCCGGGACTTCTTCACCGCGTTGCTGGCGATCATCGGCACGCAGGCGGGCCGCTACTGGTCCCACCTGACGCCGGACCTGGCCGGTGAGGCCGCCGCCAACCACTGTTTTCACGTGTTCGGCGTGTACCCGTGGACGCGGTTCCTGGGCCGGGGTATGGACGAACATCCCCTGAACGTGCTCGACAACTGCCGCATTACCTGGGGAACCGTGCTTTCCCGCGACCGCGACCGGATCGAGGTGCTGCGCCGAACTCTGGTGCTCGACGGCGACGGGATGGCCCTGTCCGAACCGTCGTCCGCTGTGTTCGACGTCTGGGTCGACGGGTACAGCGCGGTGCCGGATGTCGGTGCGGGCGACGAGGTCGCGCTGCACTGGGGGCGGCTGTGTGGCCGTCTGTCACCGCGGCAGGTCCGCGCCCTCGCCGACGCAACCGAGCGTCAACTGCGGGTGACGAGCGAGCGACTGGCGCGCGTCGCGGCGATCACGAGCGCGGCCATGCCGGGCGAAGTGGGTCGCCGCCGTTAGGGTCGGCGGCGATCACGAGCGCGGCCATACCGGGCGAAGTGGGTCGCCGCCATTGGGGACCTGCTCGTGCCAGACTGGCCCCCGTGCCCGGTTCCCTTTGCGATGTGCTGCCCGCCGCCGGTGCGCTGCTCGGCGCGCCGGGCGCCGTCGACAAGTTGGGCCTGACCGATTGGGTCGGCGCCGATCAGGTTGATCGCGTCGCGGTGGTGCTGGTCGACGGCCTGGGCTGGCACCTCCTCGGCGAGCTGGCCGGTAGCGCCCCGCTGCTCGCCTCCGTGTTCGCCGGGCAGACCGGCCACCTCACGGAGCTCACCTGCACCTTTCCGTCGACTACCCCGACCAGCCTGGTGTCGATGGGCACGGGGGCGCAGCCCGGCGAGCACGGGATCCTGGGCTTCACGTTGAACGTGCCGGGCACCGATCGGGTGCTCAACCACATCCTGTGGCGTGACGACCCACCGCACGCCGAGTGGCAGCCCCTACCCACCTGGTTCGGGCGGCTCAACAAGGCCGGCGTGAGCGCGCGCGCCGTCCTGCCGGCCGCGTTCATGGGCAGCGGGCTGACCGAGGCGGCGTACCGCGGCGCCGAGTTCCGCCCGATCCAGCCGACCGACGACAACGCGCGGGCGGTGGCCGACGAGTTGCGCGCGGCGCCGGGCCTGGTCTACGGCTACACCGCGGCCCTGGACACCGCGGCCCACGTGTTCGGCGTCGGATCGTCCCAGTGGCACGAAGCGGCGGCCCAGGTGGACACGCTGCTCACCCGCCTGGTCGAGGCGCTGCCACCGAACGCGGCGCTGCTGGTGACCGCCGACCACGGCGGTTTCAACGTTCCACCGGACGCGCGGGTCGACCTCGACACCGACCCGCGGCTGGCCGCGGGAGTCCGCGTGGTCGCGGGCGAGCCGAGGGTTCGCTACCTGCACACCGAGCCCGGCGCCGCGGCGGATGTGCAGGCGGCCTGGAGCGAGCTGCTCGACGGCCGGGCGCACGTGTACAGCCGCGAGCAGGCGGTGGCCTCCGGGATGTTCGGACCGGTCAGCCCGGCGCACCTGGCGCGCATCGGTGATGTAGTCGTGGTCTGCACCGGCGATGCCGCCGTGCTGGCGACCGGGCACGAGCCGCCGGAAACGGCTCGCCTCATAGGCTTTCACGGTGCGGCGACGCCCGCCGAAACGGCCATCCCGCTGATCGTCTTCAAATCCCCTGCCGCGGCTCACTAGTCGCCGCCGTGCCGCCGCGCGGCCGTTTCCCGGGAGACGCTCACAGCCGAAATTGCGCTATCTTTAAGCCCTTTCAAAGGGAACTCGCCGGCCCACCACCCACCCCGCGCTGCTACGGTGGCAGCACTGTGAGTTTCCGTGGTGCAGGCAGACCTTCGCACAGGCCACGCCGGTCGGCTGTGGCCGTGATTGCTGCACTGTCCCTTTTCGCCGCTGCCTTCGGATTCTGGGCGTTGCAGGTTGCGGCGACGGCCGGCCCACCGCAGCACGTGGCGGTCTCGATTGCGGCCACCGACACCGGGCCACAAATCCGGGACGCCTTCGCACCGCACAGCCATCCCGACTTCGGCTCCACCCTCAACGACGACAAGGCGTTCAAGAGCGCGGGATTGAAGCGTGATCGGCCGACGACCTTCTCGCTGTCGGTGCCGCGCTGGTCGTGGACGCTGTCGTCACTCGCGTCGGCCGCTGGGGCGCAACGGCCCCTCGACGCATGCCCGTCGCGCGCACCCTCGACTTTCCTTGCAGGTCAAGACCTCTTGACCAAGTTTTGCGTGTCCCGGCGCTGATCGGCAATCTGAGCCCCTCGTAGCCATGTCTGGCCGACGCGGCCAACGCCCGTCGGCATGCGCGCAACTCCCGACCCGACGAGGAACGCCGGTCGCTACCTACCCAAGGAAGCCATGTTTGCAGCAAACTCCCCCACGCCCACTGGATTAGCGCCCACCCGCCGCGCCCCTGCCGGGGGCAGATAGCGGTGGACTTCGGCGCGCTACCCCCGGAGCTCAACACCGCACGAATGTATTCCGGCCCCGGCGCCGCGTCACTGCTGAGCGCGGCCACGACGTGGCAGAGGCTGGCCGCCCAGCTCCGCGATGCCGCGACGAAGTACCTCGTTTCCGCGGGGCTGCTGGACGGCCTGCGCGGCCCCGCCGCGGTGCAGATGGGCGACACGACGGCACCGTACGTAGCGTGGCTGCAGGCCACCGCCGCATTGGCGGAGCAAACCGCCGCCCGCGCCGGTGCGGCAGCCGATGCGTATGAGTGGGCGTTGGCCGCGACAGTGCCGCCGCAGACCCTCGTCGCCAACCGGGCATTGCGAAGGTCGCTGGTGATGACCAACCACCTGCGCCAGAACACCCCGGCGATCGCGTTGGCGGAGGCACACTACGACCAGCTGTGGGCGCAGAACGCCGCCGCCATGTACGCCTACGCCACTGCCGCTGCGGCCGCCACGACCGTGACGCCCTTTATGTCGCCGCCTGCCGCCGACGGTGACGAGGTGGTATCGGCTGGCGCGGAACTAGTTTCGATGCTGCCTGCGGCGCTCGACGGGCTATCCTCGGCATCTTGCCGGCGATTCCGCACGGCTGTGCTGTCGATGTCATCGCCGTTGTCCAAGCTGAGTTCCCTGCGCACCGGTTTCGCCCGGGAAGCCAGCATCCCCCTCGCGGTGGCCATCGGTGTTGCGGCGTCGAAGGCGCGCACGACCAATCGCGCGGCGGTGCTGGTGGGTTTCGGACGCGCGATCTCGATCGGCGGGTTGTCGGCGCCGCCGGCCTGGCTGCCTGCCGCGGAACCGCATGCGGCGGACAAGCGACCGGCTGAACCCCTGCGCCGCATGGGCGGACAGCCGCGAACCCACACCGGACTTTGATCGTTTTCACAGCTCGCTGGGCTTGTCGCCCAAGGCTCGTGTTGTAGGTTCGGGCCACTGTGACAGTCGGCGACACCCGTGGAACTCGACGATTGCGGTCAATCATCGCAGTCGTCGCGGTGCTCGGTGTGTTCTGCGCGGTGACCGTGGGTTGGGCATCGCGTGGGAGCGCGGTCTCCGGACTCGCCCGGGTGAGTGCCGCGCACTTACAAGCGCACGATCCGGGCCCCGCCGCCCCGGGCTCCTCGCCGACACATCACAAGACCACCAAGACCGCGTGGATGACGCGGGATCGGCCGCCGATCTGGGCCCGCTCATCGCCGCCATCGATCGGGTCGCCGTTACCGACTTCGTTTGCGGCCGCGGTATTTCGGCTGCCCCGCGCACCATCGCGTGCGCCCGGGGCGGTTCCGACCGACCGAAATCTGTTGACGCTGCTCTGCGTCGCTCGTCGCTGAGGGCTCCTTGGCAGGCAGGCCTGTAACCCCCGGGCCTACGTCCCAACAGAAGAGTCCCCTTCGAACCGCGGCCCCACCGCCGTCGTTAGGCAGAGATAGCGATGAACGTCACGATGCTCCCGCCCGAAATCATTTCCGGACAACTGCATGCCGGCCCCGGCTCGGGACCGATGGCCGAAGCCGCGACGGCCTGGGCCCGCCTGGCCACCCGGCTGCACACCGCGGTCGCGGACTACCGGGCGGTTACCTCGAAGCTGCTGGCCAGCTGGGAGGGCCCCGCCGGCGCGCCCGAAGCCGCCGCGTCCTACCTCGACTGGCTCAACGCCACCGCGATACGCGCCGAGCAGGCGGCCGCCCAGGCCGCCGCTGCGGCCGGCGCACACGAAAGGGCGTTAGCGGCAACGGTGCCGCCGTCGTCGATCGACGCCAACCGGGCGCGGCGCACATCGCTGATCATGGCGAACTCCCTGGGTCTGGTGACCCCGGCGATCGCCGCCGCCGAGGCCGACTACGAACGGATGTGGGCACAGGACGCCGCCGCCATGTATGCCTACGCCGCGGCATCGGCCGACGCCGCAACCATCGTGCCGTTCACGTTGCCGCCCGGCAGCGCGAGCCACGGCACGTGGGCGCTGGACTCGGGGCCGGAGGTCGTATCGGCGGGGCGGCAGCTGATCGCAGCCGCGCCCGGCGCGCTGCGGGCGCTGTCCCTGTCGCCGCTGGCCACGTTCGACGTCTCCCTCGCGTCGGCGACCTGCCCGCTGTCGAAACTGAGCTCACTCACCGCGCCCTCGGGCGTCGCGATCGGCTATCTGAATTCGCTCAACAAGGCGGCGGCGTTGCGCTGCCTGGCGCCCGACCATCGTGGCGTTCGCGGCGGGACGATCACCGCGCGGGCCGGCGGCGCCACGTCGGTCGGGCCGTTGTCGGTACCGCGGGTCTGGGCGACCGCCGCGGCACCGATGGCCGTCTACCGCGGAACGGTCGCGTAGCGCTCGGGTCAGTCCGCGCGCCCGGCATACGACCGCGCGGCGTCCACGATCGCGGTGAAGAGGCGCAAGTCGTCCAGGGACTGTTCCGGATGCCATTGCACCGCAAGCACAAAACGGTCCCCGGGCAACTCCAGCGCCTCGACGACGCCGTCGGCATCCCAGGCGCTGACCATCAGCCCCTCACCGACTTTGTCGATCGCCTGATGGTGGTAGCACGGAGCATCGGTGGTCTCCCCCACCAGCGCGGCCAGCCGGCTGCCCGCGGCGGTGCGCACCGCCATCCTGTTGAACCGCGTTGCCCGCCCGATGACCGTCGTGCCCGAGAACCTCCGGCAGGTGCTGATGCAGCGTGCCGCCCAGCGCCACGTTGAGCACCTGCGCACCGCGGCAGATGCCCAGCACCGGCAGTCCCCGGTCCAGCGCGCCGCGCAACAACGCGAATTCCCAGGCGTCGCGGGCGGCGCGCGGCTGATCGGTGGCCGGATGCGGTTGTTGGCCATAGGCGGCGGGATCCACGTCGTAGCCGCCCGTGATCACCAGCGCGTGCAGACCGTCGAGCACCGGGCCGACCGTCTCCGGTTCCGCCGGTTGCGGCGGCAGCAACACCGCGGCCCCGCCGGCCATCACGACACCCTGGAAGTAATCGGCGGGCAGATAACCCGCCGGCACGTCCCAGATGCCGGTCCGCACCCGCTCCAGGTACGAGGTCAGGCCCACCACCGGGCGCCCAGAGACGTTCACCACCACGCATCCTATCCCCGGCGGTGCCGCCAGCGGCCACGAGCCGCCGCAAACCGCTTGCGCGAGTTGCTGTTCGGCGAAGCCGCCCGGACTACCAGGTACTGGTGCGCAACACGATCTCGGCGGCCAACTGTGCCGTCGACTCCTGCACCGTCCGCCGGCCCAAATGCACCACGCGGTACTCGGCGTAGACATACTGCTGGCTGGCGCGCGCCACCGCCCGCGCGGCCGGGGAACTGACCAGAACCGTGGTGCCGATCTCCACCGGCGGGCAGTGGCCGTCTCGAACCGCGCCGTCGCGATCGGCCGCGCGGGGATGGCCGCGATCGATCACCACCAGGCCGACGAACCGGCCCAGCTTCGTCGCGGCGAGCTCCCAGGCCAGGTCGCCGCCGGCGCGGTCGCCCACCACCACGGCCCACCCGATACCCAGTGCGTCGAGGATGCCGACCACCGACTTGGGGGTCAGGCGGGGGTCGAGACCGATGACGACCGTCCGAAGCGACGCGGTGTGCAGCCGTTCGCAGACCGCGTCGTACGCGGCGGGGATGCGCTCCTCGTCACCCAGGATGACGACCACGACGCCCTGTTCCGGACCAGCCACGGCTACCGGGACGGGGAACCCGTCGAGCGTCGTCATCATTGAGGGCATCTACGCACGCTACAACCGACCGGCCCGCACGCGCGACGATTTCTCCACATCCCTGCGTTCAGCGGCCATCCCCTCGGGGGTACGCCACGCGTTTTGCGTCGCCGTCAATTTCGACATCCACACTTGGACAAAATCGTGAAGCCCCTACGGCCACAACCGAGTTGCGATGTGTGGTCGGTGGGGCGGCGGACCGTCGAGCAGGCCGAGGACGGCGTCGGTGTCGAGGTGCGCGGCGAGCAGATCGGCGATCACGTCGATCTGGGCATCACGCATCGCGGCGACGTTGGTGTCGGCGACGAGGAACCCGTCGCGGCCCGCCGCGGCCGCGACGCCGGTGAGCCACGCGCGGCGGAAGTCGTCGTTGTCGAGCAGGCCGTGCCAGTGGGTGCCGAACACCGCGCCGCGCACCAGGCCGTGCGGTTGGCAGTCGCGCCCGCCCTCGACGCCGAACCAGACGTCCTCCGCGCAGCGCGACACCCGGCCGTGATGGATCTCGTATCCGGCGAGCGGCGGCGGCCAGCGGCGCAGGACCTTGGTATCGCCGAAGGCGATGTCGGCGTCGAACAGCCCCAGTCCGGCCACTTCGCCCAGCCCCGATTCCACCGGGTCGTCGATGCGCCGGCACAGCATCTGAAAGCCGCCGCAGATCCCGAGCAGCGGCTTTCCGGCCGCGGCGTGGGCGGTGATCGCCTCGGCCAGGCCGTGATCGCGCAGCCAGGTCAGGTCGGCGACGGTGGATTTGCTGCCGGGAATCACGATCAGGTCGGTGTCGGCCAGGTCGGCGGCGTCGGCGCTCCAGCGCACCGTGACGCCCGGCTCACACGCCAGCGCCTCCACGTCGGTGGAGTTGGAGATCCGGGGCAGCCGGATCGCGGCCACCCGCAGCCACTCGCTCCCGCGCGGCGGTTGCGGGGTGCCGACGACGCGGCCGGCGACCACCGACAGCGAGTCCTCGGCGTCCAGCCAGAGTTCGTCGGCATAGGGCAGTACCCCGTAGGTCGGGCGGCCGGTCATCGCGTGCAATTGCCGCAATCCAGGCTCCAGCAGTGCGGGGTCGCCGCGGAATTTGTTGACGACGAAGCCGGCGATCAGTGCTTGGTCGTCGGGCTCGAGCACCGCGACCGTTCCGAACAGATGGGCGAGCAGGCCGCCGCGGTCGATGTCTCCGACCAGGATCACCGGCAGGTTCGCCGCCCGGGCCAGGCCCATGTTCGCCAAATCCGTGGCACGCAGGTTGATTTCGGCCGGCGAGCCGGCCCCCTCGCAGATGACGGCGTCGAAATCATCGCGCAGGCAAGATAATTCGTCCGCGACGATCCCGGCGAGGCGGTCGCGATGCCGCACATAGCTTGCCGCCGTGACCGAATCCGCGACCTGGCCGCGAATCACCAATTGCGACGTCCGGTCACTGCCCGGTTTGAGCAGGATCGGATTGAACCGCACGCTGGGCTGAAGTCCCGCCGCGCGCGCCTGGAGCGCCTGGGCCCGGCCGATCTCGCCGCCTTCGACGGTGACCACGGAATTGTTGGACATGTTCTGCGCCTTGAACGGCGCCACCCGGACGCCGCGGCGCGCCAGCAACCGGCACAGGCCCGCGACCACCACCGATTTCCCGGCGTCGGAGCTGGTGCCGGCGACCAGCAGCGCCCCGCTCACGGATTCAATCCTCTAGATCGAGGTGAGGATTTCGACGCCGGTGTCGGTCACGAGCAACGTGTGCTCGAATTGCGCGGTCCACTTGCGGTCCTTGGTGACCACCGTCCAGCCGTCGTCCCAGATCTCGTAGTCCAGGCCGCCGAGATTGATCATCGGTTCGATGGTGAACGTCATGCCCGGCTGCATGATCGTCGTCACGGAGGGCTGGTCGTAGTGCAGCACGACCAGGCCATTGTGAAACGTGGTGCCGATGCCGTGACCGGTGAAGTCACGAACCACGTTGTACCCGAAGCGATTCGCGTACGCCTCGATGACGCGGCCGACGACCGACAGCGCCCGCCCCGGCTTGACGGCGTTGATCGCGCGCATCGTCGCCTCGTGAGTGCGCTCCACGAGCAGCCGGTGCTCCTCGGCGACGTCGCCGGCCAGGAAAGTCGCGTTGGTGTCGCCGTGCACCCCGTCGATGTACGCCGTGACGTCGATGTTGACGATGTCGCCGTCCTCGACGACCGTCGAATCCGGGATTCCGTGGCAGATGACCTCGTTGAGCGACGTGCAGCACGACTTCGGGAAGCCCTTGTAGCCCAGGGTCGACGGGTAGGCACCGTGGTCGATCATGTACTCGTGGGCGATCCGGTCCAGTTCGTCGGTCGTCACCCCCGGCGCCACCGCTTTGCCCGCCTCCTGCAGCGCGCCCGCCGCGATCCGGCCGGCGACCCGCATCTTCTCGATCACCTCCGGGGTCTGCACCCACGGCTCGCTGCCCTCCCGCACGGTGGGCTGCCAGGCATACTCCGGACGGGGGATGCGGCCGGGCACCGGCAGAGTCGGCGACACCTCTCCGGGGGCAAGCGCAGTGCGAGCGGGCATGCCGACCAGCTTAATCACGCCGCGCGGGGGCGGCCCCGCCGAAGCGGCCGCGGATCAACGAGCGCCGCGGCCCGCGGATGATCACCGAGCCGCACACCACCCGTCCCGTCAACACGACGTGCGGGCGCCCTTCGCCCGGTGCGTCCTTGCGGCGGTCGCTGGCGCTGCCCACGTAGACCTCCACGTCGTCGATCGACGCGCTGGCGCCGTCCGGCAACCGGATCTCCACCGAGCCGAACCGCATGTCGAGTTCGACGACCACCACCGGGCCCGCAAACCGGGCCTTGGTGAGGTCGAGCTCGATGGAGCCCAGCCGGCGGACCAACGCCAGCCGCGTGGGCACCGTCCATTCGCCCTGGCGCTTGAGCGAGCCGGCCCAGCCGCGCAGCTCGACCCGGTCGGCGGCGGACGTGACGATCGCGCCCGGACCGGGCAGGTCGCCGACCAGCCCGTCCAGCTCTCCCCGGGTGCGCGCGTAGGACACCTGCGACGAACGCTGTTCGAACTCGTCGATATCGATCAGCCCGAGCGCGACGGCGTTGTGCAGTCTCCGCATCGTGCCGTTGCGGTCGGCGTCCGAGACCCGTAACGCCACCATCTCTCCACCGGTCTCAGTCATGGCCTTTCCTGACGCTTGAACCCTCGGCCTACCCTCGCAACTTACCGCTGGGGCGGGCCGCCGGCGTCAGGCCAGGAAGTCCGGCGGCAGCGATTCGAACATGAATTTCGTCATCCGAACCGCCCACTCGGAGCTGCCGCCCCCGACGATCAGCGAGGCGAACGCCAGATCACCGCGGTATCCGGCGAACCAGGAGTGCGATCCGCCAGGGAATTCGGCCTCACCCGTCTTCCCGTAGACCGCGCCGCAGCCGGCGATCTCCTTGGCGGTCCCGTTGGTGACCACCAGCCGCATCATGGGCCGCAGCGCGTCGATCATCTTCGGGCTGATCGGCGTCGTGTCGCCCTGCACCGCGGTCGGCCGGCCCGCGATGAGCTGCGGCACCGGGGTCCTACCTGCGGCGACCGTGGCGGCGACCAGGGCCATGCCGAACGGGCTGGCCAGCACCTTGCCCTGGCCGAAGCCGTCCTCGGTGCGCTCGGCCAGGTCCACGGTCGGCGGCACCGAGCCGGTCACGGTGGTGATGCCGTCCACCGCGTAGTCGACCCCGATCCCGTATTGGGCGGCCGTCTGGGTCAGGCCGCGCGGCGGCATCCGGCTGCTCAACTCCGCAAACGTCGTGTTGCAGGAACTGGCGAACGCCCGCGACATCGAGACCACGCCAAGATCGAAGCCACCGTAGTTGGGGATCGTGCGGTGCCCGATGTCCAGATGGCCCGGGCAGCCCAGCATCGAGTTCGGGGTGGCCATGTCGCGGTCGACGGCCGCGCCTGCGGTCACCATCTTGAACGTCGACCCCGGGGGGAACAGTCCGGTCGTGGCCAGCAGGCCGTCGGCGTCGGCGCCCGCGTTCTGCGCGATCGCCAGGATCTCCCCGGTCGACGGCTTGATCACGACGATCATCGCCTTGCCGCCCTTGTTGTCGACCGCGCGCTGGGCGGCGTTCTGCACCACCCGGTCGAGCGTGATCGAGATCGACGGCGCCGGTGACCCCTGCACCTCCTGCAGGACTTCGACTTCGACACCGTTCTGGTTGACGCTGACCACGCGCCAGCCCGCCTCGCCGTCGAGTTGGTCGACCACCGCCTTCTTCACCTCGGCCATGACCGCCGGGGCGAAATGCGGATCCGTCGGCAGGATCTCCGGCTGCGGCGTGACCACGACGCCGGGCAGCCGGCCGATCGCCGGATAGACCTTGTCGTTGTCGTCGGGATGCAGCGTCACCAGGTCCACCGGCTGGGTCGCCGAGCTGGCCTGCTCGGCGAGCAGCTGCGGGTCGTTCAGCCCGCCGTTGAAGGGGTGCAGGACGTCCACGATCGCGTGCGCCGTCGCGGCCAGGGCGGATCCGGATCCGGCCTGGGTGGCGTCCAGCGTGTAGTGGTACAGGTAGCCCGGCACCAGCACGTCGGTGCCGCCGAGTTCGTTCACCGAGGCGCGCCGCGGCCGGTCGGCCCGCAACGCGAACGTCTGGTGCTCGCCCAGCTTGGGATGCAGGTCGGTCGGGGTCCACCGGACCTCCCAGCGCCCCTCGTCGCGCGCCATCTTCAGCTGGCCGTCGTAGGTCCAGGTCCGGTTCTTGGGCAGATGCCAGGTGAAGCGATAGCCGACCGTGCCGGTGTCCTCGGCGTACTTGGCGTTGAGGATCTGCGTGTCGAGGTGGGTCGCCTGCAGGCCCGCCCACGCCGCGTTCAGCGCTTCGCGGGCCTCGTTGGGGCTGTCGCTGAGCTGGGCGGCCGTGGCGGTGTCGCCGATCGCCAGGGCGCCGAAGAACTTTTCGGCCGCGGGGCCGGGGCCGGCGGGCCGCGGTGTGCACCCGGACATCGCGGCGGCCGCAAGCAGCAATCCGGCCGCCACGATTACCAGTGGGGATTTTGTGACCATTGGTACAGATGTTATGAAGCCGGGCTACCGCACCGGCGCCGACACACCGAGATCGGATCGTGATGTAACGCGGCAATCGCCCGGCGCCCGGCTAGCCGGGCGTGCGGCGGCGGACCGCTAGTCCAGCAGGACCGTCGCGAAGTTGCCCACCTCGGCGAAGCCGACTCGGGCGTACGCGGCGCGCGCCACGGTGTTGAAGCTGTTCACGTACAGGCTGGCGGTGCGCCCGCTGCCGACGATGACGGCGGCCACAGTCGCGGTGCCGGCGGTGCCGAGGCCCAGCCCACGCCACTCCGGATGCACCCACACCCCTTGGATCTGGCCGACGCCCGGCGATTGCGAGCCGACCTCGGCCTTGAAGACCACCTGGCCGTGCTCGAACCGGGCCCAGGCGCGACCGGCCGCGATGAGGCTGGCCACCCGCCGCCGGTAACCCCGACCGCCGTCACCGACCCGCGGGTCGACGCCCACCTCGCCGATGAACATGTCCACGGCGGCCACCAGGTAGGCGTCCAGCTCGTCCGGCCGAACCTGGCGCACCCCCGGGTCGATGTCGCAGTTGGGGTGCCTGGACAGCGCCAGCAGCGGCTGGTGGTCGCGCACGTCCCGGGCCGGGCCCCACGCCGACTCGAGCCGCTCCCACATCCGCATCACCAGGTCGGACCGGCCGACCAGCGACGAACAGCGGCGCGTCCCACTCATCGCCTCGTCGGCGAAGGCGTCCATGTCCTCCGGTGCGCCCCGCAGCGGAATCAGGTTCGCACCGGCGAAGCACAGCGACTGGTCCGCGCCGCGCAGCGTCCACAGTTCCCCGCCGATGGAATTGGGGTCGATGCCGTGGTCGGCCACCCGGGCCGCGACCATGCACGATCCGACCGGATCCTCGTCGAAAACCCGCCAGACGGCGGCCGCGTCGCGCACCACGGACACCCGTCGCTCACCGACAAGGCGGAAGAGGGGCGGAGCCGACATGTGGCGAACTCTCTGTGATGCGAATTAACGGACTTGCGCGAGGGAAACGGCCCCCATCAGCTTACGGTCACGATCGGCGAACCGCTTGATGTTGTGTCAGGACCGTGATCGGTGCCCATCTCCGAGGCGAGGCGCATGGCCTCCTCGATGAGCGTCTCGACGATCTGGGCTTCCGGCACGGTCTTGATCACTTCGCCGCGAACGAAGATCTGCCCCTTGCCATTTCCCGACGCGACGCCCAGGTCGGCCTCGCGCGCCTCGCCCGGACCGTTCACCACGCATCCCATCACGGCGACCCGCAGCGGGACGTCCAGGCCGTCCAAGCCGGCGGTGACCTCGTTGGCCAGGGTGTAGACGTCGACCTGCGCGCGGCCGCAGGAGGGGCAGGACACGATCTCCAGCCCGCGCGGCCGCAGGTTCAGCGACTCGAGAATCTGGATGCCGACCTTGACCTCTTCGACCGGCGGCGCCGACAGCGACACCCGAATGGTGTCGCCGATCCCCCGCGACAGCAACGCGCCGAAGGCCACCGCGGACTTGATGGTGCCCTGGAAGGCCGGACCGGCCTCGGTGACGCCGAGGTGCAGCGGGTAGTCGCATTGGGCGGCCAGCTGCTCGTAGGCCGCGACCATCACGACGGGGTCGTTGTGCTTGACGCTGATCTTGATGTCGCCGAAGCCGTGCTCCTCGAACAGCGACGCCTCCCACAGCGCGGACTCGACCAGCGCCTCGGGGGTGGCCTTGCCGTACTTCTCCATGAAGCGCTTGTCCAGCGAGCCGGCGTTGACGCCGATGCGGATGGGGATGCCCGCCGCGGCGGCCGCCTTGGCCACCTCGCCGACGCGGCCGTCGAATTCCTTGATGTTGCCGGGGTTTACCCGCACCGCGGCGCATCCGGCGTCGATGGCGGCGAAGATGTACTTCGGCTGGAAGTGGATGTCGGCGATCACCGGGATCTGGCTGTGCCGGGCGATCTCGGCCAGCGCGTCGGCATCCTCCTGACGCGGGCAGGCCACCCGCACGATGTCGCACCCCGCCGCGGTCAGTTCCGCGATCTGCTGCAACGTCGTGTTCACGTCGTGGGTCTTGGTGGTGCACATCGACTGCACCGAAATCGGATGCTCGCTACCCACCCCGACGTCGCGGACCATCAGTTGGCGCGTCTTGCGCCGGGGGGCGAGCGTGGGCGCCGGAGCGTCCGGCATGCCCAGGCCAATGGTCACTGTTCTGGTTCCTTCGGTCGGTTTACTGGAAAAGGCTGATGGGGTTGACCAGATCCGCGGTCACGGTCAGCAGCATGTAGCCGACCACGAAGACGAGCACCACGTAGGTGGCGGGCATCAGCTTGAGGTAATTCACCGGTGCGGCCGCGACCTTGCCGCGGGCCGACCGGATCGTGTTGCGGATCTTCTCGTAGACCGCGACGGCGATGTGGCCGCCGTCGAACGGCAGCAGCGGCACCAGGTTGATCGCGCCCAGGATCAGGTTGAGCTGGGCGAGGAAGAACCAGAACGCCACCCACAGCCCGTGGTCAACGGTTTCACCGCCGATGATGCTGGCGCCGACCACGCTCATCGGCGTCTGCGGGTCGCGCTGACCGCCGCCGATGGCGTGCACCAGCGCGCCGACCTTCGTCGGGATCGTGACCAGGGCCTTGCCCACCTCGACGGTGAGGTCCCCGGTGAACGCGAACGTCGCCGGCACCGCGGTCAGCACGTTGTAGTGCGTGGGCGGGAACCGCTGAGCGCCAACGCCCATCGCACCGACGGTGGCCGCCTCGGGCTTGCCGCCCTGGCCCTTGGACAGGTAACGCTGCGTGGGCGTGACGTCGACGTAGGCGGTGACCGGCGTGCCGTTGCGCTCGACCACCACCGGGACGGTGCCGTGCAGCTTGCGCACCGCGGCGGCCATCTCCTCGAAGGTGGACACCTTGGTGTCCCCCACCTTGACGACGACGTCCCCGGCGTGGATGCCCGCCATCGCGGCCGGGCCCGGCCCGGTGCAGTCCGCGATCTTTCCGGGGGCCACTTCCGGTGCGACACAAGCGGTTTCGCCGACGACGGCCCGGGTGTCCGGGTGCAGATTCGGCAGACCCGAGACCAGCGCGATGCCATAGATCAGCACCAGGCAGATGACGAAATTCATGCCGGGGCCCGCGAACAGCACGGCCACCCGTTTCCAGGCCGCCTGCTTGAACATCGCCCGGTCGGTTTCGTCGGGGGCCAGCTCCTCGACCGAGGTCATTCCGGCGATGTCGCAGAAGCCGCCCAGCGGCACCGCCTTGAGGCCGTACTCGGTCTCGCCGCGCCGCGTCGACCACAGCGTCGGACCGAACCCGACGAAGTAGCGACGGACCTTCATGCCGGTGGCGCGGGCTACCCACATGTGGCCGCACTCGTGCAAGGCCACCGAGATCAGGATGGCAAAGGCGAACAGCACAATGCCGATAACGAACATCATCTCCGCTGCAGGACCTTTCTCACACCATTCCGGAGGCGTTGACGGAGGCCTCGGTGGGCCGTGCGTGTGCGACGGCGCGTCGCGCTCGCTCCCGCGCCCAGCGCTGCGCGTCTAGTACCTCATCCACGTTAGCGGGTGAAACCGCCCATTGGTCTGCGGCGTGCAGCACGTCGGCGATGGTTTTCACGATGACGGGGAATCCCACCCTGCCCGCCAGGAACGCCGCCGCGGCTTCTTCGTTGGCCGCGTTGTAGACCGCCGTCATGCAACCGCCGGTCTGCCCGGCATACCGAGCCAGTTCCACGGCGGGGAAAACCTCGCCGTCCAGCGGTTCGAAATCCCAGCTAGAGGCGGTGCTGAAGTCGCAGGGCGCGGCCACCCCGGGAACCCGGTCCGGCCAGCCCAGCGCCAAGGAAATCGGCAGCTTCATGTCCGGGGGGCTCGCCTGGGCGATGGTCGAGCCGTCCACGAACGTGACCATCGAATGAACAATCGACTGCGGGTGCACGACGACCTCGATGCGGTCGTACGGGACGCCGAACAGCAGGTGTGTCTCGATGAGTTCGAGGCCCTTGTTGACCAGCGACGCCGAGTTCAGTGTGTTCATCGGGCCCATCGACCAGGTCGGATGGGCGCCGGCCTGTTCCGGGGTGACGCCCTCGAGCTGGGCGGCGGTCCAGCCGCGAAACGGCCCGCCGGAGGCGGTCAGCACCAGCTTGGCGACTTCCTCGGGGGAGCCCCCGCGCAGGCACTGGGCCAGCGCGGAGTGTTCGGAGTCGACGGGCACGATCTGACCCGGCCGCGCCGCCCGCAAGACCAACGGACCGCCGGCGACCAGGGACTCCTTGTTGGCCAGCGCCAGCCGGGCGCCCGACTCCAGGGCGGCCAGCGTCGGGCGCAGGCCCAGCGCCCCCACCAGCGCGTTGAGGACGACGTCGGCTTCGGTGTCCTCGATCAGGCGGGTCACTGCGTCGGGGCCGCGGTAGGGCACGTCGGCGGCCTGCGCCGCGCGTTCGTCGGCGACGGCGATGTTGGTGACGCCGGTCTCGGCACGCTGACGCAGCAGGGTGTCCAAGTTGGCGCCGCCCGCGGCCAGGCCGACCACCTCGAAACGGTCCGGATGGGCCGCGATCACCTCCAGAGCCTGGGTGCCGATCGAGCCGGTGCTGCCCAGCACCAGCACGCGCAGGCGGCCCTCGGGTGTCGCGATCGTCACTCACTCATTGTGCCCCGCCCGGTGACGACGCGAGGGCTGCGGGACCTCGCCGCGGGTATGCCAGAATCGCTGCAGGACCGACGAAAGGGATTCACCGTGGCCAGTACCGAGGTGGAACACTTCAGCGGCGTCGACACCGTTGAGGTGCCGTCCGCGGCCTGGGGTTGGAGCAGGATCAATCACCGCACCTGGCACATCACCGGCCTGGTCATCATCGTGTTCCTGCTGGCGATGCTGCGCGGCAATCACGTCGGCCACATCGAGAACTGGTTCCTGATCGGGTTCGCCGCCCTGGTGCTCTTCGCGCTGGTCCGCGACCTGTGGGGCCGCCGGCGCGGCTGGATCAGGTAGCCGCTACTTCTTTTCGGCGGCCAGCTGTCCGCAGGCCCCTGCCGATTCGCCCGCGCTCCAGCTACCCGCCCTCGGCGGCCAGCTGTCCGCAGGCGGCACTGATCTCCCGGCCACGGGTGTCCCGGACCGTGCAGGAAACCCCCTGCGCCCGGACCCGCCGGACGAACTCCCGCTCCACCGCCTTCGGGCTGGCATCCCATTCGCTGCCCGGCGTCGGGTTGAGCGGGATGAGGTTCACGTGCACCAGCGGGCCGAGCGCCCGGTGCAGGCGTTTGCCCAACAGATCCGCCCGCCACGGCTGGTCGTTGACGTCGCGGATCAACGCGTACTCCACCGATACCCGCCGTCCGGTCACGTCGGCGTAGTAGCGGGCGGCGTGCAGCGCCTCGGCGATCTTCCAGCGGTTATTGACCGGCACCAGCGTGTCGCGCAGTTCGTCGTCGGGCGCGTGCAAAGACAGCGCCAGCGTCACCCCGAGCCGTTCGTCGGCGAGTTTGCGGATTGCGGGAGCCAGGCCGACCGTCGAGACCGTCACCGAGCGGGCCGATATGCCGAAGCCGTGCGGGGGCGGCTCGGTGATGCGCCGCACCGCGGCCACGACCCTGGCGTAGTTGGCCAGCGGCTCCCCCATGCCCATGAACACGACGTTGGAGAGCCGATCGCCGAAATCGTCGCGCAGGGCGACGGCGGCGGACCGGACTTGTTCTGTGATCTCCGCGGTCGACAGGTTTCGGGTGAGACCGCCCTGCCCGGTCGCACAGAAGGGGCAGGCCATGCCGCAACCGGCCTGCGACGAGATGCACACGGTGTTGCGCTGTGGGTAGCGCATCAGCACCGACTCGAAGGTCGTCCCATCGGTGCCGCGCCACAACGTCTTTCGGGTCTGCCCGGAGTCGCAGGTGACTTCGGCGGCCGCGGTGAGCAGGTGCGGGAACAAGGCCTCGGCGATCCGGTCCCGCACTGCGGCCGGCAGGTCGGTCATCTCGCGCGGATCGGCGATCAGGCGGCCGTAGTACTGCTGGGCGAGTTGCTTGGCGCGGAACGTCGGCAGGCCCAGCTCCGCGACGGCCGCGGCGCGGGCTTCCGCGTCGAGGTCGGCCAGGTGCCGCGGCGGCTTGCTCGGGCGGGGCTCGGTGAAAACCAGTTCTTGGACCATGACCAGTCCAGTATCGGCCCTTCTCAGGGGACGAGCGTCAGCACCGTCCACGCGGCGACCGCCGACGGCAACACGCCGTCGAGCCGGTCCATCAGACCGCCGTGGCCCGGCAGCAACCGGCCCATGTCTTTGATGCCGAGGTCGCGCTTGATCTGAGACTCGACCAGATCGCCGAGCGTGCACGTGAGCACCAGGATCACCCCCAGCAGCGCCCCGATCCAGGGCGGTTTGCCGGCCAGGAA
>NZ_LZKF01000012.1:0-3558 GCF_001672665.1 Mycobacterium sp. E2238
AGCGCCGATGTCGCCGAATCCGTTGCAGCTCATAGCGATCCGATGATCCGGTGCTGCGGGCGAAGACCGCTCAGACCAAGGCCGTCGCGTCGAACACCCAGCATGCGATTCGCTCTGTACTTCGACGTGTGCCCGTCCGTAGTCCGTCGACCTGCACTCGCCAAGAAATAGGTGTCGATGGCACCGCGGATCCAACGTTACGCGCGGACGCCTGAGCGTCTCCGGCACCTCAGGATGATCAGAGGTTTCCGCGTTCTGCTCGCTACTGAGCGCCGCGGCAGGGGCCTCACCCCGGGCCAGAGCAACTATCGCGACAATCACCACTATCGCCGCCGACGCCAAGACGATCATGCCCACGCCATCGGCGTTGAGGGTCTCGCCGAGCACCACGATGCCCAGAACCGATGCCACCGCAGGCTTGGCCACGGTCACCGACGGCATTGAGGCGGTCAGCGCACCAGCGCGAAACGATGACTGCTGGAAGATCATCCCTGCCAACGCCGCAAGAATCCAGACATAGAACTCCGGCGCGCACAGCAGCGCCCCGAAACCATGTCCGGCCGCCGCGACGACGGCCTTGGTTAGCACCGCGAACAGGGCCAGCGACGAACCGGCCACCACCGCAAGGAGTACCGCCGCACGCGGACCGGGCCAAATGCGCGCCCCCAGGACACAGCACACCAGTAGGGGACCCAACACCAGGGCCACCACAGTCCAGGCTGTCAGCGACCCCTGCGACTGCCCGGCCTTCGGGTCGCCAACGGCCACGACCACCGCCAAAGCGACGGCGAGCACCGTCGCCCACATCCACTGCGGGCGGGTCACCCGGTGATGGTTCAGCCGCGCATTGACCGGCAGGGCAAATAGCAGCGCCGTCACCTGCAGCGCCGTCACCAACATGACCGACCCGAGCCCCAGCGCGGCGGCTTGCAGGCTGTAGTTGGCAACGGCTCCCCCGCCGCCAAGCCACCACCGGGCGTCGCGCAACGACATGCGGAACAACTCCCAGTGGCCGACTGGTTCGTCGGTGACCTTATGCGCGGACTGTTGACGGCTCACCGCGCCGATCGCGGATGCCAGCGCGGCGCACAGGGCGAGCGCAACCGCGATTTCCGACTTCAACATGGGACCTCTCAAGATGCCGAGATCACTTCGGGCTAGACCCCGAAGTAGACGCCGTACCTGCTCGTCGCGAGCGCTTTCAACAGCCACAGAACCACCCCGGTCCCAGCCAAGGTGCCCAGAGTCACAGTCACGACAAAGGCGACCCGGAAGCTCTTCGAGAGCGCCGACCGGAGGGGGTTCTGCTGGTCGACGGCAGTCGACGGGTGGATGTTACTGGCGCTCATGGCATTTCCTCGTTGACTTCGTTTCGGTCATGTGATTGTCGTTGCCTAATCCATGACGAACTCATAAGGAAATGGTGGTAGACAAAGCACTTCTCCGGAATGACCGGGAAGCCAGATTGGGTTGCCTCTAGGGATAGAGTTTCCTATCCATTTAGCAAGCATCGGGTGATCGAGTCCAACCAGCGTCGGTTGAGGCGCCCGCCCTGAACTCGTCAGACGACCGCACCGGAATCTCTGCTTGTTGGCTCCGCAGTTACTCGTCTCGAGTACCGTCGTCGCGCAGCATCGCGAGCGTCACCGCCCCGCAGAAGCGAGCGCTGTGGCAACCAACCGAACCATCGGTCATGCGCGCATGAAGTCGGCGATCCCGTACTACGCGTTCGCTGTGGCGACCGACTTGGTTTCAAACTCCATCACAAGCCTTATTGGTCCGGTAAAGCCCAGCATGGGTTTCCAGGGAGCCGGTTCGACGCGATGCAGGCCAGGTAGTCGTCGTGCAAGTGTGGCGAGCGCCTCAGCTAATTCCAGGCGCGCTAGATTCGCGCCGAGGCAGTAGTGCCTACCGCCGCCGAAAGTCAGGATCGGCGGCACCTCCTTGCGAGTGATGTCGAAGCGGTCCGGGTCCTCATAGACTTCTGGGTCCCTATTGGCTGCACCGGTGTTCACCATTACAAAAGTTCCCGCTGGGAATATGTAGCCACCGAGCTCGACATCCTGGGTGACGGTCCGGAACGTGCCACAGACGATCGGCGAGTGACGCATGCTTTCCTCGACCGCGCGCATCGCAAAGTCGGGATCGCCTTGAAGTATTGCCCACTGATCTGGATGCTCGCAGAGCACCTGAACCGAGGCAGGCAATTGGTTTCGCGTGGTGTCGGTTCCTGCCATGAGTAGGGCGGCAGCCATCATGCGCAATTCGTCCACGCTCAGCCTGTCACCATCGTTCTCTGCGCGAATCAGTTCGGACAACAGGTCATCTGTGAGGTTGTGCCGCCGGAGGTTGATCATGTCATCGACGTATGCGTCAAGTTCACCCCACGCACGCATGATGGCGGGTTCCTCTTCGGCAAGGTTGGTGCTGAAGTTGAATGCCTTCAAGATGTTTTCGGTCCATGCCGAAAACAGTTGCCAGTCCTCGCGAGGAGCCCCTAATAGCGCGCAGATGATCGGTATCGGATACGGCTTGGCGATATCGACCACGACGTCGAGCCGCCCAGAGTCCACCACCTGATCGATCAGTCCGTTCACTACATGGTTGATGGTGTCGTGTAGACGTGATGTCGCCCGCGGGGTGAACGCCTTGGACACAAGTTTGCGCAAACGTTGGTGCGCCTCGTCGCTAATGCACAGCAGGCTGGCCATGACCTTATCGAACAGAGGCCCAGAGGTGACGCCCTGCCCGATGAGCGTAATCCCGGGGGGAACGCTGAACCTGGAGTCGCGCAGGACGGCCCGAGCTAGTTCGTAGGACAAGATTTCAGGTCCCACCGGTCCCATGGCGATGGGAGATTGGGACTGGGCCACGCGGATATGGGCACGCGCATCCTCCGGCGTATCCGATAAGTCGTAATTCAGTGCCGGCAGACCGGCTTTGAGGATGTTGGGAATCGTGGTGTCCACAGTCCGCACCGTCTAATTCGAACGGGTCGCCGAGCGACCGCGTCGGTCGGCTCGCTGGATTGACATTCTCTTGGGCCTCGAAGGTTGGGGTTACATGGATTCGACCAGTCTCGGCATTCGGACTGTCACGCGAGACTCGCCTCCGTCATCAGGTCGTCCGTTTGGGCTAATGCGTTGCGTCGGCCTTGCTCCCGATAGAGGTAGGCCAGTTGCATTGCGGTGCACGGGATGCTGATCATTGGGGCGAGCAGCCAGGGAAGGTTCTCGTAGACGAAGATCACCGTGAGATCCCAGAAGCCGCGTTGCACGTTGGGGAAGCCGTGGCGTACTTCGGCGGCGTAGTAGACCACGAAAATGGTGAGCATCACCGTCATCGCGAACAGTGACCACCACAGAGCGCTGATGCGTTTCGGGTCATGGGTTGGGGTGCCGCGCAAGCGAAACCACTGCACCAGCAGTAGCACCGCCGCCAGGACCACGACCGCCTCAATACCCCACAGCGCCCCGTCGCTATGAAGGTAGCGCTCGTCGACTCGGGCGTAGTAGTACCAGATGTAGACCCATCGGTCATTCGTCGTGATGTGGGACC
>NZ_LZKF01000013.1:0-1193 GCF_001672665.1 Mycobacterium sp. E2238
CGGAATCCGTATCGGGGTCCGGCGCCGGCGTGGGTGCCAGAGCCCATACCGGCCAGGGGCATGCCGCCGAGCAGGTTGCCCGGTCCCCCGGCTCCTTCGGGGGCGGCGCTGATGGCGCTGACCGGGATGGCGGTATGGCCCATGGCCGGCACGGCCGGGCCGCCGGTCCAGGCCACCGGTACCGACAGCTTGCCCCCGAGGGAGGCCGCGCCGCCGATGGCCGCCGCCGGGTGCACCGCACCGGCACCGCCGCCGAGCAGGCCACCGAGTCCACCCAGGCCGGGCAGGGCCTTGGCCGCCGCGGGAGCCGCGCCACCGATCAACCCCACCGTCTTGGAGATCTGGGTGAAGGTGTTGGCCATACCGGTACTGAAGTACGGCAGACCCTCGGTGTTATAGAACAAGCTCGCGAACGGGCTGTAACCGTTGACGGCCGCTCCCAGGTTGGTCGGGAAGGCGGTTTGGCCGGTCAACAGGAACCACAACTCGCTCATCGGATCGTTCGTCGTCGTCGTCGCGGCGGTTGCTGCTGCCTTGACTGGCGCGGTGGTCGTCGTCGTCGCGGTGGTGGCGGCCTTTTGTACGGTGTTGGCGGTGTTGCCGGCCGTGGTGTTGGCTGCCGCGTTGGCCAGCGTGCTGGCCTGGGTGGTCGTGCCCGCGTCGTTGGTGACCTTGGGCGCGGCCTGAAACTGCGTGATGCCCTTGGTCGCCGCGGTGGACTGCGCCGAGTAGTTGGCCATCGCGCCGGCATCCTGGGCCCAAAACTCGCCGTACTGGGCCTCCAACTGCGCGATCGCCCCGGTGTTCTGCCCGATCACATTGGTGGCCTGCAACTGCTGCACCAAGGCCCGGTTGGCCGCGATCACCGGCGGGGGCACCACCGCGGAAAACGCCGCCTCATAGGCCGCCGCCGCCGCGCTGGCCTGCACCGCGGCCTGCTCAGCCTGAGCCGCCGTGGTGGCCAGCCACTCCGCATACGGAGTCGCCGCGGCCGCCATCGCCGCCGAGGCCGTACCCGCCCACTCCTCACTGGCAAGCTGAGTCACCACGTTCTGATAACTCAACGCCGCCGACTGCAACTCCGCAGCAATCGCATTCCACGCCGACGCCGCGGTCATCAACGACCCCGACCCCGGACCGGCATAAATCCGCGCCGAATTAACCTCCGGCGGAAGCGCCCCAAAATCAAACAC
>NZ_LZKF01000014.1:0-26705 GCF_001672665.1 Mycobacterium sp. E2238
CATGGCACGCTTTGGAAGACCAAGCGACGCAAGTTCTTTCGAGTACGGATGGTCGCCCAGCCGGATGCTCACCCCGCCGAATCGGGTGCGTACGCCGTCCAGGGTGTGTTCGAAGGCGGTTTCGCGGGTGATGCCGTCGCGGTGCGAGTACGTGCGTTGCGCTTGCTGGCGCGGGGTGAGCCGGAACGGCAGGCCGCGGCGAAATTCCATGCCGATCACCGGTTGACCGTCGATGCTGAGGTCGAAACCGAACCGACGGCCCTCCCGAACGGTGAAGTCGCCCATCACCTTCGGGTAACCCCAGATCTTGGTTCCCGCTTCCAGGGTGAACGGCTGGTCGACGGGAAGGTGATGGATGAAGGCGCCGGCCGACTGCAGGGCACGCGGCCCGCTTGCGTTCGAGCCGGGTGGGTTGACCATCACGCTGGTGCCGAACTCGTGGTACTGGCCCAGGTCGCCGTCGATGTAGTGCATCAACATCAGCACCACGATCGCGCGGCCGGGAAGGTAGCGGCAGACCTGCAGGCCGCTGTAGTCGATCATCTGCTGCGCGGCGTCGGCGTTCACGGAGAACATCGCCATGTGTTGGTTTGCCCGGCGGATTCGCACCGGCATCGTGAGTACCGTGCCCGCGATGGTGTGCTGCGAGGCTGTCATCGGGCCAATCTAGAACGTGTTCTATTCGTTCGGCAATAGCGGGTCAGATCAGCGTGGCGAGCTCCCTGATCTGCGCCTCGTTGCGCCCGTTGACCACCATCATGGTGACGCCGGCGGCTTCCCAGACCTTGACCTGCTCACGGACGTAGTTGATATCGCCGACGATCGCGGCGTCGTCGACGACCTCGTCCGGGATGATCTCGGCGGCCTTGTCCTTCTGGTTGCTGCGGAACAGCTTGGTCACCTCGTCGACCACCTCGGCGTAGCCCATCCGGCGGTATACGTCAGCGTGGAAGTTGGTGTCCTCGGCGCCCATGCCGCCCATGTAGAGGGCCAGATAGGGCTTCATGGCCGCGAAGGCGGCAGCACGGTCGTCGGTGATGACGATGTTCGCGGTCGCGCAGATCTCGAAGTCCTCGCGGCTGCGCCGCGCCCCGGGGCGCGCGAAGCCCTCGTCGAGCCATTCGTTGTAGGTATCCGCCATCCGCGGCGTGTAGAAGATGGGCAGCCAGCCGTCGCAGATCTCGGCGGCCAGCGCGACGTTCTTCGGCCCCTCGGCCCCGAGCAGGATCGGGATGTCGGGACGCAACGGGTGGGTGATGGGCTTGAGTGCCTTGCCCAGGCCGGTCGTCCCCTCCCCGGTCAACGGCAACGGATAGTGCGGCCCGTCGCTGGTCACGGCCTTCTCTCGCGCCCACACCTGCCGCATGATGTCGACGTACTCGCGGGTGCGGGCCAGCGGCTTGGGGAACGGCCGGCCGTACCAGCCCTCGACCACCTGCGGGCCGGAGACGCCGAGCCCCAGGATGTGCCGGCCCCCGGACAGGTGGTCGAGCGTCAGCGCCGCCATCGCGGTTGCCGTCGGGGTGCGCGCGGACAGCTGGATCACCGAGGTGCCCAGCCGGAGCCGGTGGGTTGACGATCCCAACCAGGCCAGCGGCGTGTAGGCGTCGGACCCCCACGCCTCGGCGGTGAAGACGGCGTCGAAACCCGCTTCCTCCGCCGCGGCTACGAGCTCCGCGTGATTCTCCGGCGGCTGAGCGCCCCAATACCCGAGCTGCAACCCCAGCTTCATCGTCATTGACCCTTCCGGCGACCCGATGTTGAAACCGTTCTTAGAACCTGTTCTACTCGATGGCGTGACAGCCAGCTCGAGCAGCCCGACCTTGACGGATCACCCTGAGCCACCGCTCTCCGCGCCACTAACGTTGTCTTTCGACTACACCCGTTCAGTTGGCCCCACGCTGAGCAAGTTCTTCACCGCACTGCGTGAGCGCCATATCTTGGGGGTGCGCGGATCCGATGGCCGGGTGCACGTTCCACCGGCGGAATATGACCCGGTTACCTACGAGCCGCTGGGCGAGATGGTACCGGTCTCCAGCGTCGGCACCGTCGTGTCCTGGACATGGCAACCCGAACCGTTGGAGGGTCAGCCGCTGGACCGCCCGTTCGCCTGGGCGCTGATCAAGCTCGACGGCGCGGACACCCCGCTGATGCATGCCGTAGACGCCGGCAGTCCTTCCGCCATCAAGAGCGGTGCCCGGGTGCATGTGCACTGGGCCGACGAGCCGGTGGGCGCGATCACCGACATCGCCTACTTCGAGCTCGGCGAGGAAGCCGAACCCGTCTCCGAACCCGCGTCGGGCGAACAGGATCCGGTGACCATGATCGTCACGCCGATCTCGCTGACGATTCAGCACACCGCCTCCCACGAGGAGAGCGCCTACTTGCGCGCCATCGCCCAGGGCAAGTTGCTGGGCGCGCGTACCGGCAAGGACGGCAAGGTCTACTTCCCGCCGCACGGCGCGGACCCGGCCACCGGCCAGCCCACCACCGAGTTCGTCGAACTGCCGGACAAGGGCACCGTCACGACGTTCGCCATCATCAACATCCCGTTCCAGGGACAGCGCATCAAACCGCCCTACGTGGCGGCCTATGTGCTGCTCGACGGGGCCGACATCCCCTTCCTGCACCTGGTCGCCGACGTCGACGCCCACGAGGTGCGGATGGGCATGCGCGTGGAAGCGGTGTGGAAACCCCGGGAGGAGTGGGGCTTTGGCATCGACAACATCGAGTACTTCCGGCCGACAGGGGAACCCGACGCCGAGTACGACACCTACAAGCACCACCTGTAAAGGGCCCACCTGTAAATGAGCGTTCGCAACGTCGCGGTCGTCGGCTTCGCCCACGCCCCACACGTACGCCGCACCGACGGCACCACCAACGGCGTCGAGATGTTGATGCCGTGCTTCGCCCAGCTCTACGAGGACCTCGGAATCACCAAGGCCGACATCGGTTTCTGGTGCTCGGGTTCGTCCGATTACCTTGCGGGACGGGCTTTCTCGTTCATTTCGGCGATTGACTCGATCGGCGCCGTTCCGCCGATCAACGAGTCGCATGTCGAGATGGACGCGGCCTGGGCCCTCTACGAGGCATACATCAAGCTGCTGACCGGCGAGGTGGACACCGCGCTGGTGTACGGCTTCGGCAAGTCCTCGGCGGGGATCCTGCGGCAGATCCTGTCGCGGCAGACCGACCCCTATACCGTCGCACCCCTGTGGCCGGACTCCGTGTCGATGGCGGGGCTGCAGGCCCGCATCGGGCTCGAGAACGGCAAGTGGAGCGAGGAGCAGATGGCACGCGTCGCGTTCGACTCGTTTGCCAATGCGCGCCGGGTCGACAATGTGGAAGGGTCGATCAGCGTGGCCGAATTGCTCGAGCGGCCGTTCTTCGCCGAGCCCCTGCGGCGCCACGACATCGCGCCGATCACCGACGGCGCCGCCGCCATCGTGCTCGCTGCGGGTGACCGCGCCCGCGAACTGCGCGAAAACCCGGCCTGGATAACGGGAATCGAGCACCGCATCGAAACGCCTTCGCTGGGTGCGCGTGACCTCACCGAATCCGTGTCGACCAAGGTCGCGGCCGAGGTAGCCACGGGGGGCAGGACCGACAACCTCGACGTGGCCGAGATCTGCGCGCCCTTCACCCACCAGCACCTCATCCTCGAGGAGGCCATCCGGATACCGGGGCCAACCAAAGTCAATCCGTCCGGCGGCGCGCTAGCCGCCAACCCCATGTTCGTCGCCGGCCTCGAACGCATCGGGTTTGCGGCACAACACATCTGGAACGGCTCGGCCGAGCGGGTGCTCGCGCATGCCACCAGCGGGCCCGCGTTGCAACAGAACCTGGTCGCGGTCATGGAAGGAAAGAACTGATGGCCGGAGCGGGAGCATACCTGGCCGCGGTACTCGGTACCGGGCAGACCAAGTACGTGGCCAAGCGCCAAGACGTTTCGATGAACGGCATGGTGCGCGAGGCGATCGACCGCGCGCTGGCCGACTCCGGCTCCACGTTCGACGACATCGACGCCGTCGTCGTCGGCAAGGCTCCGGACTTCTTCGAGGGCGTCATGATGCCCGAGCTGTTCATGGCCGATGCCGTGGGAGCCACCGGCAAGCCGCTGATCCGGGTGCACACCGCGGGTTCGGTCGGTGGATCCACCGGCGTGGTCGCCGCCAGCCTGGTGCAGTCGGGCAAGTACAAGCGTGTGCTGGCGATGGCGTGGGAAAAGCAGTCGGAGTCAAACGCGATGTGGGCGTTGTCGATTCCGATTCCCTTCATCAAGCCGGTCGGCGCCGGGGCGGGCGGTTACTTCGCCCCGCACGTGCGGTCCTACATCCGCCGGTCGGGTGCACCGTTGAACATCGGCGCCATGGTCGCGGTCAAGGACCGGCTGAACGGGGCCCGCAACCCGCTCGCCCACCTGCATCAGCCCGACATCACCCTGGAGAAGGTGATGGAGTCGCCGATGCTGTGGGATCCGATCCGTTACGACGAGACCTGTCCGTCGTCGGATGGTGCCGCCGCGGTCGTGATCGGCAACGAGGAGGCCGCCGAAGCCCGTCTGGCGCAAGGACAACCGGTGGCATGGATCCACGCCACCGCGCTGCGCACCGAGCCGTTGCAGTTCTCGGGCCGCGACCAGGTCAGCCCGCAGGCGGGGCGTGACGCGGCCGCCGCGCTGTGGAAGGCGGCCGGCATCACCAGCCCGATCGACGAGATCGACGCCGCGGAAATCTACGTCCCGTTCTCGTGGTTCGAGCCGATGTGGTTGGAAAACCTCGGGTTTGCGCCCGAGGGCGAGGGCTGGAAACTCACCGAAGCGGGCGAGACGGCGATCGGCGGCCGGCTGCCGGTCAACCCGTCCGGCGGTGTGCTCTCGTCGAACCCGATCGGCGCCTCCGGCCTGATTCGGTTCGCCGAGGCGGCGATTCAGGTGATGGGCAAGGGTGGGGATCACCAGGTTCCGGGCGCGCGCAAGGCCCTGGGCCACGCCTACGGCGGCGGCTCGCAGTACTACTCCATGTGGGTGGTGGGTGCGGACAAGCCGACGCCCGAGAAAGTCGGCGCGTGAGCGAACACCCGGCGCACGAGGCCGGTCGGCGCTCGCGCGAGGCGGTCATAGCCAGGGACAAAGAGGCGTGGCTGGCGGTGTTCGCCGACGACGCCATCGTGGAAGACCCGATCGGGCCCTCGGCCTTCGACCCGGAGGGCAAGGGCCACCGCGGTCGCGACGCGATCTCGGCCTTCTGGGACAAGGCCATCGCCCCGACGACCAAGATCGAGTTCGTCTTTCGCGACACCTACCAGTGCGGCAACGAGGAAGCCAACGTCGGGCACATCCTCATCACCCATGGTGACTACCAGGTGACCGCCGAAGGCGTGTTCACGTACAAGGCCGACGACGAGGGCAAGATGACCGCCCTTCGGGCGTACTGGGAGATGGACCGCGCGGCCGCTTCGGCCCGGAAGGTCTAAAGCGGCTCGAGCCCCGCCAGGTGGCGCTGAGCCAGTTCGCGGTAGGCCTGCGGATTCACCTTCACCCACATCTCGGCGCCCGTCCCGGCGACCGGACCCTTGATCTGCGCCGGCGCGCCGACGGCGAGCATCCCGGCTGGGATCTGGGTGCCGGCCGTCACCAGCGAGTGGGCCGCGATCAGGCTCCGCGCGCCGATCACCGCGCCGTCGAGGACGGTGGCGTGGTTGGCGATCAAGGCCTCCGACCCGACGTGCACCCCGTGAATGCAGCACATGTGCGCCACCGTGGCGCCGGGGCCGATGTCGACCGGGATGCCCGGCGGCGCGTGCAGCACGGACCCGTCTTGCACGTTCGCGCCCTCCCGCACGACGATGGGACCGTAATCGCCGCGCAGGACGGTGTTGAACCACACCGAAGCACCGGCCTCGACGACAACGTCGCCGATCAGGGTGGCGGTCGGGGCCACGAACGCGGTGGGATCCACCCGCGGCGCCCGACCTTCGAATGCAAACAGCGGCATCGTCTAGATATACCCCGAGCGGGCATCGGCCGCGCATATGTCGTGGCCAGACTCGCCGTCGTTGCGCGCCCCTGCCGCAAAACTGTAACGTGTTCTAGTTAGAGGGGTCGTGAGTTGGAGGTGACTGGTGAGTACCGACACCAAAGCGGTTGGCATCCGGGAGATCGATCCCGGCGCGTTGCCGACGAGGTACGCCCGGGGCTGGCACTGCCTGGGCGTCGCGAAGGATTTCCAGGACGGTAAGCCGCACTCCGTCGAGGCGTTCGGTACCAAGCTGGTGGTTTTCGCCGACTCGACTGGGGACCTGAAGGTGCTGGACGGTTACTGCCGGCACATGGGTGGGGACCTTTCGGAAGGCACCATCAAGGGTGACGAGGTGGCCTGCCCGTTCCACGATTGGCGCTGGGGTGGCGATGGGCGCTGCAAGCTGGTGCCGTACGCCAAGCGCACACCCAAGACGGCGCGCACCCGCTCGTGGACGACGGACGTACGTGGCGGCCTGCTCTTCGTGTGGCATGACCACGAGCAGAACCCGCCGGACCCGGCGGTGCGGATTCCCGACATCCCGGAAGCGGCCAGCGACGAGTGGACCGAATGGCGGTGGAACCGGATCCTTATCGAGGGGTCGAACTGCCGCGACATCATCGACAACGTCACCGACATGGCGCACTTCTTCTACATTCACTTCGGTTTGCCGACGTACTTCAAGAACGTTTTCGAGGGGCACATCGCGTCGCAGTATCTGCACAACGTGGGGCGGCCGGACGTCAACGACCTGGGCACCTCATACGGGGAGGCGCACCTTGACTCGGAGGCGTCCTATTTCGGGCCGTCCTTCATGATCAACTGGCTGCACAACAGCTATGGCGGATACAAGGCCGAGTCGATCCTGATCAACTGCCACTACCCGGTGACCCAGAACTCGTTCATGCTGCAATGGGGTGTCATCGTCGAAAAGCCCAAGGGCATGGACGAAAAGATGACCGAGAAGCTGTCGCGGGTGTTCACCGAAGGCGTCAGCAAGGGCTTCCTCCAGGACGTCGAAATCTGGAAGCACAAGACCCGCATCGACAACCCGCTGCTGGTCGAGGAGGACGGCGCCGTCTACCAGCTGCGTCGCTGGTATCAGCAGTTCTACGTCGACGTTGCCGACATCCAGCCGGAAATGGTGGAGCGCTTCGAGATCGAGGTGGACACCACGCGCGCCAACGAGTACTGGAACGCCGAGGTCGAAGAGAACCTGAAGACCAAAGAGACCGAAGACGTTCCCGCGGAGCAACACTGACAGACATGCCCGGCGATCAGGTTCCTGACGTCGATCGGCTCGCTCGGTCGATGCTGTTGCTGCATGGCGATCACCACGATCACGACGAGCGGCCGGTCAGTTCCGAACGAAACGGCGGAACTTGGTCGAAGTCAAGGGATTTCGCCAACGATCCGCAACGGGCCGCCGCCGTCGCCGAGGCCAGTCGCGCCGACCGAGAACGCTACCTCAGTTCGGGGCTGCTTCCGGTGGACTGTCGGTTCTGCCATGTCACGGTCACCGTCCGAAGGCTGGGCCCGGGCCACACCGCCGTGCAATGGAACACCGAAGCCTGGCAGCGCTGCGCGCACTTCACCGAGGTGCGTAACTCCGGTGGCGATACCGCACGCATCCGGTCGTGCCCCAAACTGAGCGACAGCATCGAACACGCCGTTGCGGAGGGCTATCTGGCCGAGCCGGCGCCCGAGGACTGATCTACAGCCCGGCGAAGCGTTCCTTCACCGTTTCGGTGGTCAGCCCGTAATCGGCCAGCGAGTACCGATGTTTCGGCGCCCGCTCGCCGGACTGGCTGTCGGCGTGCGTCTTTTCCATCGCCGCCTTCGCCTCATCGGTCAGCGTCAAACCGAAGTGCCGATAGATGTCGGCCACCGTGCCGATCGGATCGGCGATCAGTTCCTTGTAGTCGACGTCATAGAACTGGGCCGGCGAGTATTTGGCGCGGGCGGTGTTGAAGCGCTCCAGCCCACGCGACCAGGTGTCCATTGCGTCAGCGCCGATTTGAGCTCCGTCGAACGACGTCGACCATCCCTCCGCGGTGTGCTGGGCAAGCGAGCACATCGATGCCATGATGGTCTCGACCGGCCGGTGCGTCTGAATCACCAGCGCGTCGGGATACGTTGCCATCAAGGCGTCCAACGCGAACAGATGGCTGGGATTCTTCAGCACCCAACGCTTTTCGACGTCGTTGAGTCCAATCAGCTGGAGGTTCTTCCGATGCCGCTGGTAGGACGGCGTCCAATCCTGCTGCGACAGCCACTGCGCGTAGGTGGGCACGTGCGCCAACGTCTCGTAGGACACCGAATGCAGCGATTGCCGAAGCAGCTGCCAGCACTCCTCTAGTTCGTACGCGGCCATGAAGTGCAGTCCGGTGTAACCCGGATTGTCCCGGTGGTGCTGGTTGAATTGCGCGTCGAGTTGGCGATAAAGCGGGTGCGAATCCCAGGTTTCGCGCGGTGGACGCGGCTGCGGGAATTCGGCCAGCCACATGTGCAGGCCCTGATGAGCGGGGTCGGCGCCGAGCAGGCGGTGCAGCGCGGTGGTGCCGGTGCGCACCAGGCCGGTGACGAAGATCGGGCGTTCGATCACTACGTCGGCGTGCTGCGGGTACTGCTTCCACGAAGCCTCGGACAGCAACCTGGCCACCAGTGCGCCGCGCAGGAAGAACCGATTCATCTTGCTGCCCAACACCGTTAGGCCGGCTTCGCGCCGGTAGGAATCCAGCAGCACCTCCAGCGCTTCGAGGTAGTTGTCGTCGTCGGCGCCGAAGTCGTCAAGGCCAGTCACCTTGGTGGCCGATGCATGCAGTTCGTCGACGGTGCCGATATCGGTGCGATCGGACATCAGTTGTGGTACTCCCCGCAGTTGACATCCAGGGTCTGTCCGGTGATGCCGCTCGACAGATCGCTGGCCAGGAATAGGATCGCCGAGGCCACCTCGTCTTCGGTGGGCAGGCGCTTCAGGTCGGAGTTCGCCGCGGTAGCCGCGTAGATCTGGTCCGCCGTGGTGCCGTACTTGCCGGCCTGGTGCTCGAAATAAGCCTGCAATGTCTCACCCCAGATATAGCCGGGGGCAACGGAATTGACGCGGATCCCCTTCTCACCCAATTCGGTGGCCAGCGATTGCGACATGGACAGCAACGCCGACTTGGCCATCTTGTAGGCGCCGTATTTGGCCTGAGAGTGCCGTAGCACCATGGAGTTGACGTTGACAATCGATCCGTGCGAGGACTCCAGCGCGGGCGTGAAGGCCTGGATGAGCCGTAACGCGCCGAGCGCGCTCAGCTCGATCGCGTCACGGATGTGCTGGAAGCTGGTGCCGGCCAACGGTTTCATGGACGGCACCCGGAACGCGTTGTTGATCAGCACGTCGACCTTGCCGTAGGTCGCCATCGTGGTCTCGACGAGGTAGTTGACTTCGTCGTCGTCGGTGATATCGGCACGCACCGCCAGCGCCTTGTGCCCGGTGTCGTTGATCTGTTTGGCGACACTTTCCAGTCGCTCCACGGTGCGCGCCGCCAGCACCAGGTCGGCGCCGTCCCGGGAGCACCGGTGCGCCAGGGTGGTGCCGAGCCCCGGTCCCACGCCGCTGATGACGACGACCTTGCCGTCGAGCATTTCTGACATCGTCATCCCAGCATCCTGGCCGCAATTTGTTGTTGACGCAGCGCTATTCGCGCACGCCACTCGTCATCGGAAATCTTATTGTGCTCGAAGTAGGGCAACGCGGCCGGTATGGCGTCGAAGTCGACCAGCTCCACGGTGGGGCCGTCGGCCTCGGTGAGTTGACGGGACACCCGCTGCCAGCGGAACTGCAGGAAGCCCCGCCGATGGTTCAGCGTCTCCACCCAGTTCGTCACACCCGGGTTCTGGTCGGCCACGACGATGCGCACCTTTCCGTCCGGATCCGCTTGCGCCTGAGTGTTGTTCAGCGACGTCTGGTGGTTGATGTAGTCCAGCGAGATGTACCACAGGCTGCCGAGTTGGAAGCCGAGGTAGGGTGCGTCGGAGACCGGGATGGTGATCACCAGCGCCTGATCGGGCCGCAGGTCGTAGTGGCCCACCGACGAATATTGCGTCGCCAGACCGCCCGGCGTCAGCCGGGGCGCGACCATCGTGTTGACCGGCAGGTCGAGATAGAACCATTGCGGGAATTGCAGCCAGGTCTTCACCCGGTTAACAAGTTGCTTTCCGGCCGTGGCGTAACGCTTTTCGATGGTCTCGCGGGTCAGCGGGGGCGGGGCGGTACCCGCGGTGTCCAGCCGGGAGATGGCCAGCGTCCCGCGCTGTGCCGACCAGTCACCATAGACCTCGCGGATGACCAGCTGCCCGTTGCTGGTGGGCCGCACCCGCCACTCGAAGCTGCCGTCCGCGGCGATGTCTAGCTCACGGTCGTCGAACGCCGCTTGGCTGGCCGGCACGTTGTCGTCGGTGTATTCCCCGCCGAGCAGCTGGAAGCTCAGATCGGTCGTGGTGCCGCGCTTGCCGGTGACGACATAGTCGTGATTGGCGTGCACCCGGGTGCCGAAGTAGAGAGTGTCGGGGTTGTCCAGGCCCATCTTGGTGAACGGCCCGGTTCCTGACTGCAGGAACGGGTGGTCCCGGTCGTAGTCGAAGGCTAGGTGGATGCAGGCCGAAACGCAGCCCGCCAGATACTGCAGCCCTTCGAGCAGGTCTGCTTCGGTCTCGATGAAGGGTGCGTCGGCGACCAGTTTCTCGGCTTCGACGATCGCTGAGGTGAGAGGATCAGAGAACACGCCTAGACGCTAGAACGTGTTCTACTTTTTCGTCAATGGCGAACATTCCCGCGCGTCGGCCGCACGTTCAAAGACGAGGCCGACTCGCTAGGGTGCGCACTGCTGCGACAGGTCGATCAGATGCTGCCGCACGTCGGGATGCCGATTCAGGTAGTCCATGACGTTGCCGTTGCCGCCCTCCGCCTGAGACTTGGCCTGCAGCTGCTGGTGGAGCTGCGGATGCTGCTTCAGGTACGAGTCGATGGAATTGCCGACCGTCTGATTGCACTGCGGAGCCGCGTTGACTGTGCCCGCCAGTGGCACCGCGATCACCGCGGCGGCGGCAGCGGTCATTAGCCCCCCGGCGAGCAGGCCGTACAGCCCGTGGCGGCGGGCGCCGACTGTGTTGGATGTGCTCATGCGCGCCAGAATACTCGCGGCAGCTTTGCGTAGGCTGTGCGTTCCGGAGCTCAGGAACCAGTGGTCAGCGTGAGGCGGCGGCGCCGCTTTCTTGCTCGCGCTTGATCTCCAGCGCGATGTCGATGAGCTGGTCTTCCTGGCCGCCGATGAGCTTGCGCTGGCCCGCACGGTGCAGCAGCTGGTGGGCGGGCACGCCGTAGCGCTCGGACTGGCGGATGGCGTGCTTGAGGAAGCTCGAGTACACCCCGGAGTAGCCCATGATCAGCGCATTGCGGTCCAGCAGACACTCGGCCGGCATGGCCGGTGCGACCACCTCTTCGGCGGCGTCGGCGATGTCGAAGAAGTCGATACCCGTCTTCACGCCGATCTTGTCGAACACCCCGATGAGCGCCTCGACGGGCGCGTTGCCCGCGCCGGCGCCGAACCGCCGACACGAGCCGTCGATCTGCTTGGCGCCCGCCCGAACCGCCTCCACCGAGTTGGCCACCCCGAGCCCGAGGTTCTCGTGCCCGTGGAAACCGACCTGGGCGTCATCGCCAAGCTCGGCGACCAGCGCGGCCACCCGGTCGCGGACCCCCTCGAGAACCAGCGCGCCAGCCGAGTCCACCACGTAGACACACTGGCAGCCCGCGTCGGCCATGATGCGGGCCTGGGCGGCGAGCTTTTCCGGCGAGATGGTGTGGCTCATCATCAGGAACCCGACGGTCTCCAGCCCCAGCTCGCGCGCCAGGCCGAAGTGCTGGATCGACACATCCGCCTCGGTGCAGTGGGTGGCGATCCGGCAGATCGAGCCGCCGTTGTTCTGGGCTTCCTTGATGTCCTCTTTGGTGCCGACGCCGGGCAGCATCAAAAAGGCGATCTTGGCTTCCTTGGCCGTCTCGGCGGCCAGCTTGATCAGCTCCTGCTCGGGCGTCTTGGAGAACCCGTAGTTGAAGCTCGATCCGCCCAGCCCGTCGCCGTGGGTGACCTCGATGACCGGCACGCCGGCGGTGTCCAGGGCCGCCACGATGGCGCCCACCTCTTCTTTGGTGAATTGGTGGCGTTTGTGGTGAGAGCCGTCCCGCAGCGACGTGTCGGTCAACCGCACGTCCCAGATCGGGTTGAAGAAGATGTCGTGCGTACTCATGCCTGCGCTCCCGGCGCCGTAGCGGATAGTGACTCCTTGGCGATCTCCTCGCCGACCTTGGTGGCCGCGGCGGTCATGATGTCCAGGTTGCCCGCGTACGGGGGCAGGTAATCGCCTGCGCCCTCGACCTCGACGAACGTGGTGACGACCGCCTGGCCGCCGGAGTTGATCGACGGCTCGTCGAACTGCGGCTCGTTGAGCAGCCGATATCCCGGCACGTAGGTCTGCACCTCGGCCACGACGTCGTGGATGGATTTGGCGATCGCGTCCCGGTCGGCGTCTTCGGGGATGGCGCAGAAGATGGTGTCGCGCATGATCATCGGCGGGTCTGCGGGGTTGAGGATGATGATCGCCTTGCCACGCTTGGCGCCGCCGATCGTTTCCACACCCTTGCTGGTGGTCTTGGTGAATTCGTCGATGTTGGCGCGGGTGCCCGGCCCCGCGGAGACCGACGCCACCGACGCCACGATCTCGGCGTACGGCACGCCGCCCTGATCGACCAACGCGCGACTGACCGCGTACACGATCGGGATGGTCGCCTGCCCACCGCAGGTGATCATGTTGACGTTCGGAGCATCCAGGTGCTGCCGCAGGTTTGCCGGCGGGATGACCGCCGGACCCACCGCGGCCGGCGTCAAATCGATCGCCCGGATTCCCGCGGCCTCATACCTCGGCGCGGCGTCGCGGTGCACGTAGGCGCTGGTCGCCTCGAACACCAGGTCGGGTTTCTCGGACTGGGCCAGCAGCCAGTCCACCCCTTCGTGCGTGGTCTCCAACCCCAGCTTGCGGGCCCGTGCCAGGCCTTCACTGTCCGGGTCGATGCCCACCATCCAGCGCGGCTCCAACCAATCCGACCGCAACAATTTGTAGAGCAGGTCAGTGCTGATGTTTCCCGACCCGACAATGGCCACACTCGCCTTAGCCGGCATGACGCTCCTTTGCGAAGCTCTCGATATTTAAGTCCGACGATTTAATTCGAGACTATTCGAACGACAATTGAACAGAACCCAGGCCCGTGAAGTCGGCCACGAACTGGTCTCCGGCGTGCGCGTCGATCGCTCGCGTGCACGATCCGGGAAGCACCAGGTCGCCTTTGCGCAGCCGTACGCCGAAGCCCTCCACCTTGCGGGCCAGCCAAGCCACCGCGGTGACCGGGTTGCCCAGCACCGCGTCGGTGCGGCCCTTGGCCACGACCTCGCCGTTGCAGCTGAGGACCGCATCGATTCCTTTGACGTCGATGTCGCGCGGCGAGACGCGCCCCTTGCCGAGCACGAAGCCGGCGGACGAGGCGTTGTCGGCGATGGTGTCGCACAACTCGATCTTCCAGTCGGTGATCCTGGTGTCGATCAACTCGATCGAAGGGACCAGCGCCTCGGTGGCCGCCAGCACGTCTTCCTCGGTGCAGCTGGCGCCCGGCAGGTCGGCGTTCAGGATGAAACCGACCTCGACCTCGACCCTCGGCCACAGGTAGCGGTTCGCCTTGACCGGCGTGTCTTCGAACAGTTGCATCTCGTCCAGCAAATGCCCGTAGTCCGGTTCATCGACCCCCATCATCTGCTGGATCGCCTTCGACGACAGGCCCACCTTGTGGCCCAGCACGCGGGCTCCCTCGGCGACCCGTTGACGAATGTTGATCAGCTGGATTTCGTAGGCGTCGACGACGTCGATGTCGGGGTAGGCGGCAGTCAGCGGCGCGATCGGCTCGCGGCTCCGCTCAGCCTGCGCCAAGTCGGCAGCGAGCTCGTCTCGCGTCGCAACACTGAGCATCTGCGGAAGTCTCCTCGTTCGTGTGACCGGCCCAGTAGCGCCCGGCCCGGGCAATTCTATAACGTGTTCTACATGACAGCACAGGAGCTCGACGTCGTCGTGGTCGGGAGCGGCGGAGCCGGCATGGTCGCTGCCCTTACCGCCGCTCACCGGGGCCTTTCCACAGTAGTCATCGAGAAAGCTGCGCACTTCGGGGGCTCGACCGCGCGGTCGGGTGGGGGCGTGTGGATTCCCAACAACGAGATCCTCAAGCGTGACGGCGTCCGGGACAATCCCGAGGCGGCCCGGACCTACCTGCACGGGATTGTCGGCAACGTCGTCGAGCCGGAACGCATCGACACCTACCTCGACCGCGGACCCGAGATGCTGTCGTTCGTGCTGAAGCACACGCCGCTGAAGATGTGCTGGGTTCCGCGCTACTCGGACTACTACCCGGAGGCGCCGGGCGGGCGCGCGGAAGGCCGCTCGATCGAACCGAAGCCGTTCGACGCCCGCAAGCTCGGACCCGACGAG
The DNA here is from genome assembly GCF_001672665.1 of Mycobacterium sp. E2238. NCBI lineage: Bacteria > Bacillati > Actinomycetota > Actinomycetes > Mycobacteriales > Mycobacteriaceae > Mycobacterium > Mycobacterium sp. E2238. Next base: position 14,598 of record NZ_LZKF01000014.1, read on the forward strand.
GCCGGTCTGGAGCCGGCATACGGCAAGGTGCCGCTCAACGTGGTTGTTATGCAACAGGACTACGTGCGGCTGAACCAGCTCAAGCGACACCCTCGGGGCGTGCTGCGCAGCCTGAAGGTCGGCGCCCGCACGATGTGGGCGAAGGCGACCGGTAAGAACCTCGTCGGCATGGGCCGGGCGTTGATCGGCCCACTGCGGATCGGGCTCCAGCGGGTGGGTGTTCCGGTGTTGCTCAACACCGCGCTGACCGACCTGTACGTCGAGGACGGCGTGGTGCGTGGGGTGTATGTCCGCGACAGCGGGGCATCCGAGTCGTCGGAGCCGCGCCTCATCCGGGCCCGGCGCGGGGTGATCCTCGCCTCCGGCGGCTTCGAGCACAACGAACAGATGCGCGTGAAGTACCAGCGCGCGCCGATCACCACCGAATGGACCGTGGGCGCCAAGGCGAACACCGGCGACGGCATCGTGGCCGCCGAAAAGCTGGGTGCCGCACTGGAACTGATGGAAGACGCCTGGTGGGGCCCCACGGTTCCGCTGGTGGGCGCACCGTGGTTCGCGCTGTCGGAACGCAATTCGCCTGGTTCGATCATCGTGAACATGTCGGGCAAGCGGTTCATGAACGAGTCGATGCCCTACGTCGAGGCCTGCCACCACATGTACGGCGGGGAATTCGGCCAGGGGTCGGGCCCGGGCGAGAACATTCCGGCGTGGCTGGTGTTCGACCAGCAATACCGGGACCGCTACATTTTCGCGGGATTGCAGCCGGGGCAACGCATTCCCCGCAAGTGGCTGGAGTCCGGGGTCATCATCCAGGCCGACACGCTCGAGGAGCTCGCCCAAAAAGCCGGCCTTCCGGCGGCCGAATTTCTGGCCACCGTGCAGCGATTCAACGGCTTCGCCCGGTCCGGCGTCGACGAGGATTACCACCGCGGTGAGAGCGCGTACGACCGTTACTACGGCGACCCGACCAACAAGCCCAACCCCAACCTCGGCGAGCTCACGCACGCGCCGTACTACGCCGCCAAGATGGTGCCCGGGGACCTGGGCACGAAGGGCGGCGTCCGCACCGACGTCCACGGCCGTGCGCTGCGCGACGACGGATCGATCATCAAAGGCCTTTACGCCGCAGGCAATGTCAGTGCCCCGGTGATGGGTCACACCTACCCGGGCCCGGGCGGCACGATTGGCCCGGCCATGACGTTCGGTTACTTAGCCGCACTGCACATCGCGGGGGAAAACTGATATGCCCATCGATGTAGACGTCGCGCTAGCCGCCGAGCTGGATCCGATCGACTTCGCTTGGACGAGCAGCGATGTGCAGCTCTACCACTTGGCGTTGGGGGCCGGCAAGGATCCGATGGATCCGCGCGAACTGCGTTATCTCGTTGACGACACACCGCAGGTCCTGCCGACGTTCGGCAACGTGGCGGCCTCGTTTCACATGACCAAGCCACCGACCGTGCAATTCCCCGGCATCGACATCGAGCTGGGCAAGGTGTTGCACGCCAGCGAGCGGGTTGAGGTGCCCGGGCCGCTGCCGCCCTCCGGATCCGCTCGCGCCGTCACCAGGTTCACCGACATCTGGGACAAGGGCAAGGCCGCGGTGATCTGGAGCGAGACGACGGTCAGCGCGCCCGACGGCACGCTGCTGTGGACCCAGCGGCGGTCCATCTTCGCCCGTGGCGAAGGCGGATTCGGCGGCGAGCGCGGGCCGTCCACGTCGGACGCGGCGCCGGACCGAGCGCCCGATGTCGAGGTCGCGGTGCCGATCCTGCCGCAGCAGGCGCTGCTGTACCGGCTCTGCGGGGACCGCAACCCGCTGCACTCCGACCCGGAATTCGCTGCGGCCGCAGGCTTTTCGCAGCCCATCCTGCACGGCCTGTGCACGTACGGCATGACGTGTAAGGCCATCGTGGACACGCTGCTGGACGGCGACGCCGGCGCGGTGGCCGCCTACGGTGCACGCTTCGCCGGTGTGGCGTTCCCCGGGGAGACGTTGCGCGTCAACGTCTGGAAGGAAGATGGGCGTTTCGTGGCCAGCGTTGTCGCGCCTTCGCGCCACAACGCGGTGGTCTTGAGCGGCGTAGAGCTGGTGCCGGCGTAGGTTTCTTCCCCGTGCGCCGCCGACCCGCCGACCCGCCGACCCGCCGTCCCGCCGTGTCCACCGAGTGTGAAGTTAGCTTCACATTGGGCCTCGAGTGTGAAATTAGTTTTACGCTCGACCGGCACGAGCCGCGCGCACCCTGTGGATGATGTCGCGGGGCCGGTCACCGGTGACCACCCTTATTACGATCCAGCCGCGTCGCTGCAGCATTTCGGCCCGACGAATATCCCAGCCATACTGACGGCGATCAGTCCGATGATGATCACCGTCATACTCGACCGCGACTTTGACGTCCTCCCAGCCCATGTCCAGATAGGCGATCGCACTGCCGAATTCATTGAGCACTGGAATCTGCGTCTGCGGCCTCGGCAGGCCCGCCTGGATCAGCACGATGCGCAGCCAAGACTCCTTAGGAGACTGCGCCCCACTGTCGAAGAGTGCGACTGCCTCCCTTGCCTGGACGATGCCTCGGCGGCCTGAGTACCTTTCCACGAGCAGCTCGACATCCGCCGTCTTGATTTGGGTTGCACGAGCCAATGCATCAATGCCGGCAACCGCCGCAATAGTCGGATACCAGCAGCCTAGGTCCAGGGCGGTCCTGGCTGCCGACGTCACCGAGATGCCCCCTATGACAACAGTTTCATCTTCCTCAACGCGGTCTCCATGAACTCTGATCCCAGCGTGACGGTGGCGGTTGTCGTGAAAAAGGTCAACCACGGCCGCGTCATCGACCCATTTGCTCCCGTGCAGCGCCGCGGCGGAGAACCCGGCGACCACGCCCTGACGCCCAGTCCACAACCATCCGGCCCTGGCGCGCAGAGTGGCCGTCACTTCTGCATCCCGACTGACGTACACGTCGCGGAAAAGTCGGGTGTAACCAGCGCTCAGCTGGCCTCTAGTCAAAGCGCCTCGGGCAACGGCTTCACTGCCAAGGAACGGCTCCCCCATGACGGGAGCGTTGCATGAGTCAAGCGCAGCGTCACTTCACTCATGAGTGTGAAGTTAGTTTCACACTCGACGACCAGCGTGAAACTAACTTCACACTCGGCGGGAAGGGGTGAGGCCTAGAAAGCGCTAGCCCAGGATCAAGCCCGACGTGGGGACGCCCGTGCCCGCGGTGACGAGGACGTGTTCGACGTCGGGTACCGGGTTCACCGACGTACCGCGCAATTGCCGCACACCCTCGGCGATGCCGTTCATGCCGTGGATGTAGGCCTCACCGAGCTGACCGCCATGCGTGTTGATGGGAAGCCGGCCGCCAACTTCGATCGCGCCGTCGGCGATGAAGTCCTTGGCCTCGCCCTTGCCGCAGAATCCCAACTCCTCCAACTGAATCAGCGTGAAGGGGGTGAAGTGGTCGTACAAGATTGCGGTCTGGATGTCCGACGGCCGCAGGCCGGATTGCTGCCACAGCTGCTTCCCCACCACGCCCATCTCGGGCAGGCCCAGTTCCGGTCGGTAGTAGCTGACCATCGTGTACTGGTCGGGACTGGAGCCCTGCGATGCCGCCTCGATGACGGCCGGTCGCTGCTTGAGGTCGCGCGCCCGCTCGGGTGAGGTCACCACGATCGCGACCGCGCCGTCGGTTTCCTGGCAGCAGTCCAGCAGCCGCAGCGGCTCGGCGATCCACCGCGAATTCTGGTGGTCCTCAATGGTGATCGGCTTCTCGTAGAAGTACGCCTTCGGGTTCTTGGCGGCGTGCTTGCGGTCGGCCACCGAGATGGCGCCGAAGTCGCGGCTGGTCGCGCCGGACAGGTGCATGTAGCGCTGGGCGATCATGGCGACTTGCGCGGCCGGTGTGGAGAGGCCGTGCGGGTAGGAGAAGGAATTGTCCGCCGCGGTCGAATCCGCCTGCGCGCGAGCGTCTCCCGCCAACCGGGTCTGGACCTGGCCGAACCGCATGCCCGACCGCTCGTTGAACGCCCGGTACGCCACCACGACGTCGGCCACCCCGGTGGCGACGGCCATCGCCGCCTGCTGGACGGTCGCGCACGCGGCGCCGCCGCCATAACCGATCTGCGAGAAGAACTTCAGATCACCGATGCCGACCGCGCGGGCCACCGCGGTCTCGTTGTTGGTGTCCATCGTGAAGGTGGTCAGCCCGTCGACGTCCGAAGGCGAAAGGCCCGCGTCGTCCAACGCGTCCAGCACCGCCTCGGCCGCCAACCGCAATTCGCTTCGGCCGGAGTCCTTCGAGAAGTCGGTGGCGCCGATGCCGACGATCGCGGCCTTGCCCGACAACATCAGGAATCTCCCATCGTTAACGTCACTGTCGCGATGACGTGGTCACCAAGGCTGTTGCGGCCGAACACCTTCACGGTGATCAGGCCGTCGTCCACGGCGGTCACCTCACCGGAGAAGGTCACGGTGTCGTAGGCGTACCACGGCACCCCGAGCCGCAGCCCGATCGATTTGATCAGCGCCGACGGGCCGGCCCAGTCGGTGACGTAGCGCTGCACCAGCCCGGTGTCGGTCAGGATGTTGACGAAGATGTCCTTCGACCCCTTGGCCTGTGCCAGATCGCGGTCGTGGTGCACGTCCTGAAAGTCCCGCGTGGCCAAGGCCGTAGAGATGATAAAGGTGGGATCACCGTGCAGCTTCAGCTCCGGCAGTACGGTGCCCACTTCGATGGTCGGGGCGCTCATGCGTCTGGCTCCCATGCGTACAGGGTCCACTCGGGGCCGGCGTCACCGGCCGGGAAGTCGATATAGGTTGCGCGCACCGGCATTCCGATCGCCACCGAGCCCGGGTCCGCGCCCCGCAGCTCGCCCAGCATCCGCACGCCCTCTTCGAGCTCGACCAACGCGATGACGAAAGGCAGCGTGCGCCCGGGCACCTTCGGTGCGTGGTGCACCACAAAACTGAAGACCGTGCCCTTGCCGCTGGCCACCACGTAGTCGATCGGGGCGGCCTTGTCCTGCCAGACGGCGGGCACCGGCGGGTGCTGCAGGCTGCCGTCGGGCCGCCGCTGGATCCGCAGCTCGTGCTCCTTGACGCCCTCCCAGAAGAACGCCGTGTCGCGCGACGACGAGGGACGCATCATGGCATCGGGGTCGAGATCCGTCGGCACCGACGACGCCTGCTCAGCGGTCTCACGCGGCCTGAATTTGAGGATGCGCCAATTCATCTCGGCGACGTCCTCGTCCCCGACCCGCCAGGTGATGTGCTGGTTGATGAAATAGCCCTCGCCCAAACCGGTCTGCTTGGGTCCGACTACGTCGCCCATCTCCGAGGTGATGCTGACGTGCTCGCCGGGCTGCAGGTAACGGTGATAGGTCTGCTCACAGTTCGTGGCGACGACGCCGATGTAACCGGCGTCGTCGAACAATTGCATGATGGGACCCATCGGGTCGTCCTTCGGCCGTTCCCCGCTCAGGCCGAACATGGTCCACACCTGAATCATGGCCGGCGGGGCCACGATTCCCGGGTGTCCGACGGCTCGCGCGGCAGCCTCGTCGACGTAGATCGGGTTGACGTCGCCGATGGCCTCCACCCAGTTGTTGATCATCGGCTGGTTCACCGGATCGCGGCCGGCGCGCGGCTTCGGACCCCCGGCCGCCTTGATCTCCGCGATCGCTTCCTGGATGTCGGTCACCTGGGCACCCTCGGCACTTTGAGGCCGGCGGCCGCGATCATTTCCCGCATGACTTCGTTCACGCCTCCACCGAAGGTGATCACCAGGTTGCGCTTGGTCTGCGAGTCCAGCCAGTTGAGCAGCTCGGCGGTCTCCGGCTCGGCCGGGTTGCCGTACTTGCCGACGATCTCTTCGGCGAGCCGGCCGATGTACTGAATACGCTCCGTGCCAAAGACTTTCGTCGATGCGGCGTCGGCCACGTTGATGTCCTCGCCGGCGGCGGCGACCTGCCAGTTCAGCAGCTCGTTGATCCGCCACATCGCGTGGATCTCACCGAGCGCCCGCTTGACGTCGGCGTGGTCGATCGGTGTGACGCCGTCGGCACCCGGCTTCGACGCCCAGGCCTGCACCCGGTCGTAAATGCCGGCGGTGCGGCCCGCGGGGCCCAGCATGACCCGTTCGTTGTTGAGCTGGGTGGTGATCAGTTTCCACCCGCCGTTCTCCTCGCCGACCAGCATGTCGGCGGGCACCCGGACGTCGTTGTAGTACGTGGCGTTGGTGTGGTGGGCGCCGTCGGACAGGATGACCGGCGTCCAGGAGTAACCGGGATCCTTGGTGTCGACGATCAGGATCGAAATACCCTTGTGCTTCACGGCTTCCGGGTCCGTCCGGCAGGCCAGCCAGATGTAGTCCGCGTCATGCCCGCCGGTGGTCCACATCTTCTGGCCGTTGACGATGTATTCGTCCCCTTGCCGCACGGCGGCGGTCCGCAGGGAGGCCAGGTCCGTCCCCGCCTCGGGCTCGCTGTAGCCGATCGCGAAGTGCACCTCGCCGGCCAGAATCGCCGGCAGGAACTTCTTCTTCTGCGCCTCGGTGCCGAACTGCTGCAGGGTCGGGCCGACCGTCTGCAGCGTCACCGCGGGCAGCGGCACGTCGGCCCGATGCGCCTCGTTGACGAAGATCGACTGCTCGATGGGGCCGAAGCCCAAGCCGCCGAATTCCTTTGGCCAACCGACCCCTAGCTTGCCGTCCCGGCCCATCCGCCGGATCACCGCGCGGTAGGCCTCGTTGTGACGGTCCTGCTCCATCGCCTTCATCTCGTCGGACGAGATCAGGTTCGAAAAGTATTCCCGCAGTTCCGCTTGCAGCTGACGCTGCTCCGGAGTCAGGTCTATGAACATTGCGCTCCCACCAGATCGAGACGATGAGAAGGCCCGCCCAGCAGCCGGGTCAGGTCTTTGATTGTGGAGTAGTACCGGTGCATCGGGTAGGTGATGTCCATGCCCATGCCGCCGTGCAGGTGGTGGCAGGTTTGCATCACCGGCGGCGCCTGCGAGGCGACCCAGTATCCGAGCACATCGAGGTCGTCGTCAGCGTCCCGTCCTTCGGACAATCGCCAGACGACCGACTTGGCCGCCAAATCGATGGTGCGCGAGGCGATGTACACCTCGGCGAGCTGGGCGGCCACCGTCTGGAACGTCGACAGCGGCTTGCCGAACTGCTTGCGATTGGCCACATAGTCGGCGGTGAGGCGCAATGCCCCGGCCACCAATCCGTCGGCGTAGGCACCGATCGCCGCCAGGGCCAACTGGTTGACCCGGGGCGCCGTCGCGTCCGCCAGCACGTCGGAGTCGGCGACCGCGACGTCGGCGAACGTCACCGTGTACTCATCGGCGCCGCTGGATGTCGGAGTCTGGATGAGCTGCACACCGTCGGCCTTCGGCGACACGACGACGACCGCGCTGTCGGCGGTGACGATCATCCAATCCGCTTGCCCGGCATAGCCGACACCGACCTTGGTACCCGACAGCCGGCCGTTGGCGAAGGTGGTCGACGGCCGGTCGGGCAGCGCGGCGCCCGGCTCGTTGAGCGCGGCCGTCAGCACGCCGCCCTTCGGGACGCCGGCCAGGAACCGATCCTGCTGTTCGTCGGAGGCCAGGTCGAGCAGCGGCACCACGCCGAGGCCGAGCGTGACCAGCGCCGGCGTAATGGCGCCGTGGCGACCCACTTCTGTCAGCACCGTGGCGACCTCGGGCAGGCCCACGCCGTCGCCGCCCAGGCGCTCGGGGACCGGCAGTGCGGGCACGCCCCCACTGACCAGTGCGTCCCAGCTCAGGTCGCGGTCCAGAACGGACGTCACCACATCGGCGACGGCCTGTTGCGTCGCAGTGAGATTGAAGTCCATCAGGACGTCACCGAGTTGCGCCGGTGTAGTCGACCTGCCAGTGCTTGATCCCGTTGAGCCAACCGGACCGCAGTCGCTCCGGCTCACCGATCGGCTTGAGGTCCGGCATGTGGTCGGCGACCGCGTTGAAGATCAGGTTGATGGTCATGCGGGCGAGGTTCGCGCCGATGCAGTAGTGGGCGCCGGTGCCGCCGAAGCCGACGTGGGGATTCGGATCGCGCAGGATGTTGAAGGTGTGCGGGTCGTCGAAGACCTCTTCGTCGAAGTTGGCCGACCGGTAGGACATCACCACCCGCTGACCCTTCTTGATCTGCACGCCGGCCAACTCGGTGTCCTCGTTGGCGGTGCGCTGGAAGGCCGATACCGGGGTGGCCCACCGGATGATCTCGTCGGCGGTGGTCGATGGGCGCTCCTTCTTGAAGAGCTCCCATTGATCGGGGTTGTTCGCCATGGCGATCATTCCGTGGGTGATCGAGTTGCGAGTGGTCTCGTTGCCGGCCACCGCGAGCATGACCACGAAGAAACCGAACTCGTCGTCGGAAAGCTTCTCACCCTCGATGTCGGCCTCGATGAGCGTGGTGACGATGTCGTCGGTGGGGTTTTTGCCCCGCTCCTCGGCCATGGCCATCGCGTACGTGATCAGCTCCATCGACGACTGCGCGGGATCGACGTGCGCGTACTCGGGGTCGGTGCCACCGGTCATCTCGTTGGACCAGCGGAAGAGCTTGTCGCGATCCTCCTGGGGAACGCCGAGCAGGCCCGCGATGGCTTGCAGCGGCAGCTCGCACGAGACCTGTTCGACGAAGTCGCCGCTACCCTCGCTCACCGCGGTCTTGGCGATGTTCTGGGCGCGCTGGGCCAGTTCGGCTTCCAGCCGTCCGATGGCCCGCGGCGTGAAACCGCGGGAGATGATCTTGCGCAGCCGGGTGTGGTGGGGGGCGTCCATGTTGAGCATGACGCTGCGCTGCAACTCGACCTGCTCGCGCTTCATCTCCGGCGGCCAGGTCGGGATGGCGCCGTTCAGCCAGCTCGAGAAGATGTCGCTGCGCTTCGAGACCTCCTTGACATCGGCGTGCTTGGTAACGAGCCAGTACCCGTGGTCCTCGAACCCACCCGAGCCGTTGGGGATGTCGACCCAGTGGATCGGCTCCGCCTTGCGCAGCCAGGCGAGTTCCTCAACGGGCAACCCTGCGAGGTTGACGTCCGGGTCGAGAAAGTCGAAGTCGGCGGGAATGTTGGGGGGTGCCATGATGTGTGCGCTCCTCAATTGCAACGTGTTCTAGTGCCAGTAAAACACGGCTCCTGCGCAGATAAAAGGCAGGTCACCATCGTCGCTTGTCAGACTAATGAAACGTGTTCTAGCCTGACGGAATGGGTAACCCGGTAATCGTCGAAGCCACCCGCAGCCCCATCGGCAAACGCAACGGATGGCTGTCAGGCCTGCACGCCACCGAGCTGCTTGGTGCGGTGCAGAAGGCACTGGTGGAGAAGGCCGGCATCGACGCCGGCGACGTCGAACAGGTGATCGGCGGCTGCGTGACGCAGTTCGGCGAGCAGTCCAACAACATCAGCCGGGTCAGCTGGCTGGTCGCCGGGCTGCCGGAGCACGTTGGCGCCATGACCGTGGACTGCCAGTGCGGCAGCGGACAGCAGGCCAACGGCCTGGTCGCCGGTCTGATCGCGGCAGGCGCCATCGACATCGGCATCGCCTGCGGCATCGAGGCGATGAGCCGCGTCGGGCTGGGCGCAAACGCCGGTCCCGACCGCAGCATCCTGCGGCCCGCGTCGTGGGACATCGACCTGCCCGACCAGTTCACCGCGGCCGAGCGGATCGCCAAGCGGCGTGGCATCACCCGCGAAGACATCGACGAATTCGGTTACCAGTCGCAGGCCAAGGCCAAGCGGGCGTGGGAGGAGGGCCGCTTCGACCGCGAGATCTCCCCGATCGAGGCGCCGGCGCTCGACGAGAACAAGCAACCGACGTCGGAGCGGGTCACCATCTCCCGCGACCAGGGCCTGCGCGACACCACCCTCTCAGGCCTGAGCTCGCTGAAGCCGGTCATCGAGGGTGGGATCCACACGGCGGGAACGTCGTCGCAGATTTCCGACGGGGCCGCGGCCGTGCTGTGGATGGACGAGGACAAGGCCAAGGCGCTCGGATTGCGGCCGCGCGCCCGCATCGTCAGCCAGGCGCTGGTCGGCGCCGAGCCCTACTACCACCTGGACGGCCCGGTGCAGTCGACGGCCAAGGTGCTGGAGAAGGCCGGCATGAAGATGGGCGACATCGACATCACCGAGATCAACGAGGCGTTCGCGTCGGTCGTGCTGTCCTGGGCCCGGGTGCACAATCCGGACATGGACAAGGTGAACGTCAACGGCGGCGCCATCGCGCTGGGCCACCCGGTGGGCAGCACCGGCAGCCGGCTGATCACCACCGCGCTGCACGAACTGGAGCGCACCGACCAGAGCACCGCGCTGATCACCATGTGCGCGGGCGGTGCGCTGTCGACCGGCACCATCATCGAACGCATCTAGCCTCTCGGTGCTCGTCTCCGAAGAGAGCCGCGTCGCCGCGGCGCAGTCTTACATCGACGCGCTCGTCAGCCATGACGGTGACTCCGTTCCGTTCGCTGCCGGCTGCACCCGGATCGAGCAAGGCATCAAGAACGGGTTCTCCGGAAACCACTTGCGCCGCAGCCTCAATCGCGGAGCTCAGTACCGATTGCTTGCGGACACGACCCCGCCGGAATACCGGATCGACGGCGACCGGGTGCACGCGGCATACATCGTGCTGACCAAGGCGGCGTTCGCGGGTCGGCGGCTGGCCGCACGAGTCGACGAGACCTTCGTCATTCCGGCCGAAAGCTCAAGCGGCAAGGCCGAAATCCACCACATCAAGGTTCGCTTCCAACCTTTTGTCCAGCGCTAAGGGAAAATCATGCCTAAACCGAAGCCACGCTCTTTGAATGCGCCCTGGGTCGGCTTCATCATCAAATGGATGGCCAAGGGCAACACGTGGATCTACCGACTTAGCAACGGAAGATTCGGCGGCACCTTCCAGAATGCACCGGTCGCACTGCTCACCACGACGGGACGAAAAACGGGTGAACCGCGGGTGAGCCCGCTGCTGTATCTACGCGAAGGGAACCGGGTGGTATTGGTCGCTTCGAAGGGCGGCAGCGACAAGCACCCGCTGTGGTACCTCAACCTCAAGGCCAATCCCAAAGTCTCCGTGCAGATCAAGGACGAGGTACTGCAACTGCAGGCCCGCGACGCCACCGAGGCCGAGCGCGCGGAGTACTGGCCGAAGCTGGACGCCATGTACCCGTCGTTCGACGACTACCGGTCGTGGACCGATCGGGTCATCCCCATCGTCATCTGCGACCCGTAACGGCAGACACGTGCCACAGGGATTCGGCGACTCGCGCCGTCTCGCCTTAGCGCTGAAACACTTTGCCCGCGAGCACATTTCGATATACCGCGTTACCAATGCCCGGTGACGCCCGGTTGCTGTGGTTCCCGGCGGCGCTGCTGACCACGATCGGACGCAAATCGGGTAAACCCGGCCATGGTTTGACGGCGGCCACAGCGAGTCGCCTCGTTCTGAGGTCACCGATCCTTCGGAAACGCATTGATCTGGCAGGCACCAGTTCGCCGCGGGTTGGCCGAAAGTGTAGGGAAATCCCTTATTGGTCCGGCCACCCTGGCCGCCATAGGCTGCAAAAAGTTTGAGGCGTGCGACCTTGCGTCGCACACACTTCGGGAGGCACTGCCGTGGCTAAGCGAGTGACAAAACGTTTCGCAGTCCTGATCGCCGCGGCATGTCTGTTCGGAATCGTCGGTGCCACACCATTGATGGCGCCGACCGCCAGCGCCGACACGCTGCCGAATGGCTACAGCGTGACCTGTACGCCCAACGGTCCGCACGAGCCGACCTGCATCGTCTCCGGGTGCCCGCGCGTGCACGGAGACGAGGCCGGCGACGTGATCCACCTCAACGGCAAGGGTTATTTCATGCAACCCGAGCTCAGCAAGGGGTGCAACAACACCGCGTCCTTTATCATCCCTGCAAGTACGACGCCGCAGGTGGCACATACGTGTAGTCCGACCAGGCGCCGCAATCATCCGTACCTGGGAAGTGCTTGCGACAACCTTGGATCGAGAAGGTCTGCGGCGTCGTACTTGCAGGGATGATAAAGGACGCGGTGTTGTTGCACCCCTTGCTGAGCTCGGGTTGCATGAAAT
>NZ_LZKF01000015.1:0-13510 GCF_001672665.1 Mycobacterium sp. E2238
CGACGGCGAGCAGCAGCGCGGGGGCCAGCAGCTGAGGCGCCGTGGCCAGGATCTCGAGGATGTGCGTCGGCCAGTCGAACAGCGCGAGCTGAACGATGTACTGGAAGGCCAGCGCAGGATTGTGCACCAGGTAATAGCCGAACTGTTCGAAGTCTTCGAGAAGTTCCAGCGCTCGAACGACCCACCAGATCGGCTGGCTCGCGTTCGTGTAGGCGTCGTAGGGCAGTCCGTTGACGGTGCCCTGCGCGGGGTCCCAGTTGATGCCGAGGTTCTTCAAGATCTGCGCAATGAAGTCATCGAGCGGATTGTCGATCGTGGGGTCGTGGGCGACATTCGACGAGTCACCGGATGAGGCATCGGATTTCACGATCTGCGGCGCTGGATCGGGGGGCGGTGTCGACGCCACGGCCGCCGTGGAGATCGCTTGATAGGTGGTCATGGTGGTGGCCGCCTGCACCCACATCCGCGCGTAGTCCGCCTCGTTCACCGCGATCGGAACAGTGTTGATGCCAAAGAAGTTCGTCGCGACCAGGGCGCCGTGCACGACGTGGTTTGTCGCCAGCTCGGGCAGCGTCGGCATCGCCGCCAGCGCCGCCGTGTAGGCGGCCGCGGCGGTCTCGTGCTGAGCGGCCGTCGCGGCGCTGTGCGCGCTGGCCTGCGTCAGCCACGCGAGGTAGGGCGCATGCGCGGCCACGTACGACTCCGCGCTGGGCCCCTCCCATGAGCTGGCCTGCGCCGCGGCCAAGGTGCCGCTGAGTTGTGTTGCGGCCGAGGCGTATTCGGTGCTCAGTTCGGACCATGTCGCCGCGGCCGCGAGCAGCGACGCCGGACCGGGCCCGCTGCTGAGCAACGCGGAGTGCACCTCCGGTGGCGAGGCCATCCAGATCGGCGCCGTCATGGGTCTCCTCGGGCTGGAAGGGGTACCAGGCAGAGGAGAGCTTAATGAAAATGATTTCCGTTATCAACTCGTCAGGGCGTACCGCGTGCCCGCGCTAGACCAACGGGCGCCCCGTCCTGATCCGGCGGTCGACGTCGGCCAGCAGCACGTTGAACGGAAACCGCCGAATGAACCGCGGCAAGCACCGGTTCACCACGGCCAACGTCGCGATGAGCCGGTCGAAGCGACGTTGCCTGGTGGCGTCCCAGGGCAGCCGCATCTCATCGCGGAACCGCTGCGGCAGAAAGCCCGTGGTGATCAACAACGGAAGCCTGTCGGCGAGGCGCTGCAGCGGTCCGGGCAAGGCGAGCCCCGGGACGCGGGACGCGGCGATCGGATACAGGTACTCGCGCACGGCGTCGTCGATGCGGACCTTGTCCAGCGACTCCTGCCAGTACCGGTCGAACGCGGCCCGGTCCGGCGGCCACATCTCCGGCGGCACCTGCAGCGTGGTCGCCAGCGCCATGCCCTCGCGGTAGTGCCGGTCGGCCTCCTCCCCGTCCAGCTCGCCGATGAACATGCGGTAGATGTCGACCCCGCCCTTGTACAGGCAGGCCCCCACCCACAGCTGCAGATCAGGGTCGAAGGCGTTGTACTGCACCGGGCTTTCGGGGGTGGAGTAAACCTGGGCGTGAGCCCGGTTCACGGCGCGGCGGAAGGCCTCCTTCTGAGCGTCGCTGCCGTTGGTCGCCACCGCCAGGTAAGTGAACGTGGTGCGGGCACGCTTGATCGGATGCAGGTCGACGCGGCCGCTTTCGACGCGGCTCTCCATGACGCCGTAACCGACGCCGGGCCGCGCCAGCTGCATGATCACGTTCGCCGGGCCGGCTAAAAGCGCGACGCCCATCAACCCCTCGTCGATCCCGAGCGGCCGCCGGCGGTGACGCCGCCGTGCGGGCAATGGCCGCGGCGCATCGGCGACGCCGCGCTCGACGTGTCGAGCCGGTTCGTGAACGGCCTCGTGTATCGCCATGGTCAGACCTCCCGCGGCGGAGCGCGCTAATGTGCGAACGCCTGTTTCCTGATATTGTCGCGGCGTCGCGTTGGTGTCAAGATGGTTCGCATGAAACCCTCGAGCGCGCGGCCGTACCGTGGCGTCGAGGCCGCGCAGCGGCTGGCAACGCGCCGCAACCGGCTCCTGTCCGCGGGTCTGGAGCTACTCGGCGCGGAGCAACAGAGCATCTCCGCGGTCACCGTCCGCGGCGTCTGCCGCCAGGCCGGCCTCGCGGCGCGGTACTTCTACGAAAGTTTCGCCGACAAAGACGAATTCGTCGCCTCCGTGTTCGACTGGGTGATCGCCCAACTGACCGCCACCACCCAGGCCGCGGTGGCGGCGGTGCCTCCGCCCGAGCAGACCCGCGCGGGCATGGCCAACATCGTCCGCACCATCGCCGACGACGCCCGCATCGGTCGCCTGCTGTTCAGCACGCAGCTGGCCGATCCCGTGATCGTGCGCAAGCGCGCCGAGTCCAGCGCAATGTTCGCCATGCTGTCCGGCCAGCACGCCGGAGACGCGCTGCGCGTCCCCGCAAACGACCGCATCAAGGCCGCGGCGCACTTCGTGGTCGGTGGCGTCGGGCAGACAATCAGCGCCTGGCTCGCCGGCGATGTCCGACTCGAGCCGGACGAGCTCGTCGATCATTTGGCGGCACTGCTCGACGAGCTCGCCGAACCCAACTTGTACCGACTCACGGAGACGGCGGCGAAGCCGCGGGGGAAGCCGTGACGCGTGTCCTCACACCGGGCAAGCGGTATGCCACCCCGTGGTGGCGGTAAGCGAGAAGTCGCTCAACGCGGCAGAGATGTGTTGCCGTAAATCGGCCTTCGAATTGGGACGACCCAGCTCGAAGGCAAGAAACGAGATGAAGACCCGGCCATGCACCCTTCCCGACAACAACGCCAGCGCCCCGTTGGTGCGGTACATGGTCGCGGTGGTCACCCCCGGGTACACGGTCTTCATGGCGAAGTAATCGGCGTCGGTGCCGTCCGGGAGGTTGACGGCTCGGTCCACCGATCCGAGGTTGGACGACACGACGGTGATCGCGCTGCCGGTAACCACGCCGATCAATCGCCGCATGACGCGTTTTGGAATCAGGGGAACCAGCGGCAGCAACGCCCAGCGCTCGTCGGGCTCATCGTGGTGGCGGGACAGCGCTTCCTTGATCCTCGCGCGGATTTCACGCAAATCCCTCCTCGCCGGTGCGGGGTCGACCGTGATATCCACATTGACGACCGCGTTGGCCCGGGTGTCACCGGGGGTACGCTCGTTGACCGGCATCCCCACATTGACCGTGCCGTCGGCGGCGACCCGTCCCACTCGCCCGGCGAGGTGGGCCGCCAAACCCGCGAGCAGGGCGTTGCTCGTTCCGCCGAGCGTGGTTGCGCGCGCGTCCCATTCGTCGGCATCGATGAAGACCGTTGCCATGGGCAGCGTGATGCGTTCGTCGGGCCCGGTGAGCGGAACGGGCCGCTTGGTGTCCGGTGACGCGGCGGCTGCACGGCCGGCCCGGGCCATGCGTGCCGCCGCAACGACGGCCCGACCCACATCCGTTGTGTCTCGCGCGGTTTGGCGCGCGTCCTCACACAGCGCCCGCCACCGCCCCCGCGAAGCCGGCGCGGGCCAGCCGATGGCGTCGTCGCGGCCGCACGCCGCGTCCGCCAACGCCTCGCACAGCCCGACGCCGTCGGTGAGGCAATGAGTTACCACCAGGCTCACCGCCGCGCCCCCATCGTTCAGTGGGAGCACTCCCAGGTGCCAACCGGGGCCACGCTCGGCATCCGGCCGCCTGGCCGCCTGCTCATCCAGCCAGTCGTCGATCTCGTCGCGCGGCCGCGGCGTTGCGACGATATCCAGGTCGGGCTGATTGTGGGGCGCTACCCAACGATGCCGGCCGAACGGCAAGGGGGACCGTTCGATGCGCCGACGCAGCCGTCCCCGGCCGAGATGGTGATGGAAGGCTCGCAGCCCGTCCATGTCGACGGCGCGGTCGTACACCCAAATACATTGGAGCACGCTGGTAGTCGATGTCGCTCGCTCCCCGAGGAATAGGGTCTGGTCGGCCAGGTCCAACAGGTTGTTCATCGCTAGGCCGCCTCGTCGTCGTTCTCCGTCGGCGCGATCACCCCCGGCTCGTCGGTGGGCTCGACGATGCGGGTAAACATCTGACCCAGCGTCGCGATGTAGCGGCCGACCGACTCGCGCGCAATCGCGTTGTCCGGAAAGGACATTGTCACCGTGGTTCGTTCGACGTGCCGGTTGATCCACATGTTGATCCCGCCGGCGGACAGATTGTCGCCATAGGTCCCGAAATTCATCTCCGCCCACATCCCGACGAGGGGTATTTTCCGGAAGTCGAGGAAAGAGACCATCATCGGCAGCTGTGTTGGCAACTTGATGGCCAGCCCATCCAGCGTCGCCAACTCCAAGACCCGTTCGACCGGCACGGCGGCGAGGTCCTTGGCGGCATCGAAAGACTTCTGTGCCGCCCGCGCCGCCTCGGGGAACGAGTCGCCGGTCGTCGGCACGGAAACCGGGATCAGGCTGGCGAACCATCCCACGGTCATCGTGTCGATGCCCGGCGTCCGGGTGTCCCTGGCCGTGAATCCGTAATAGGTTTCCTTGCCGGTCAATGCGCGCTCCGCCAACGCTGTACACGCCAAGACTCCCCCGATGAAGCGGGCCCCGGCCGCGCAGCAGGCAGCGTCGAAAGACGCGGTCCCCGCGGCGTCCAACAACTCGACCGTCAACAGATCACCCTTGCAGCTGGCCCACGTGTCGCCCAGTGGCAGCGGAAAGCTCGGCCAGTCGCCGTCGGCCTCGCGCGCGAACGCGATCCAGTCCTTGATCTCCGGGGAGGACATGGTCAAGCCGGCCGCGTTCTCGCGCTGCCGCGCCGCGTAGTCGCGATAACTTCTGACCTCGGGGGGCACGGCGAGCTCACGGACTTGCGAGCCCGCCGCAAGTTCCTGGTATGTCAGGTGGACGTCGAGGAAAATCAGTGCGGCGGACAAGCCGTCGATGTGCAGGTGGTCGACGCTGGCGTAGAACGTGAAGTGGTCGGCCCCCTGGACGACTCCGTATGTGAAGCAACCCCATCCGAGGGTCTCGGGTGTCGTGGCCAGGACGTGCGTGCGCGCCTGGTCGGGGCTCATCGGTCCGAACGCCACGGGAGCGAAGTCGATGACCTCGGGGTCCTCGATCACCCGGCGGACGATGACGCCGTCCTCGAATTCAAACCAGCTGTGGTAGGTGTCCTGCCTACGGACATGCGAATTGATCGCGGCCGTCATCGCCGGCATGTCACACACACCGGGAATATCCCACGCCACGACCATCAGGCGGGGCAGCTGCCTGTTGAGCGCCTTGCCGTGGTAAGCGGTCCAGAGGTGTTGATTTTGTTGATAACTCGGGGCCGAATCGCTGCGCCGTGCGGCGCGAGCCGCTTCGTGCGCCGCGGGTGTGGCCATCCAGGTGGTCAGTGGGCCGTGCGGTGGCTGCCATTCGCTGATGCTTCCGAGTGCGACCATTTCTTGATCCTCGCCCTTCGCGATGCCTATTCCGTTGTGCGGCAAGGGGGTAGCGGAAGAGCCATCCGTAATGGCTCTTCTGCACAGCATGAATTCAATTTCGTATCGGGGATCTTTTGCGACGAATTTCCGTATGTTGGCCCGAACTTACGGTGTCGCTTGTACCCCCTGCCGCCGTTATTGCACGTTAGTACAGGAAGGTGAGGATTGGTGCGTTTTAGGAAGATTCGCAATCTCGTGCGATCGCGGCGCCAGGCCGGTAATCTTCTTTACCCTCACCGGGCCGACGCACGGGTCCGGCGCTTCGGCCTGGCGCGCCGAGCCAAATCGCGGCCGCCTCAGGGGAACAGCGGCAGTTCCCACAGTCGCATGCCGGGGTCCAGCAGCCACAACCGCATCATCGTGAGCCGCATCAGCCGTTGCGCGCTGAAAATCAGGAACACCGCCAGCGGCACCTCGACCAGCAGCGCGGTAGTCACCGACAGCCAGACGTCCTTGGGCCCGGCCGTCATCAGGTCGAACCAGGCGTCGCAAATCAGCAACACCCCGGTGGTGAACGCGGCCGGCACCAGCAGCTGGCGACGCAGGTACCCGAGCACCGCCGTCGCCACCATGAATCCGACCAGGAGAATGTCGAAGCCCACCCATGTCACGGGCCAGTTGTGGGCAACATAGTTCTCCGGCAACGTAACCGAGAGGTATCCCAGCCAGGGAACCATCGCCATCGAGCCGCCGACCATCAGACTCAACCGGATGCGCCGCACCCTGGCCAGCAGCGCCGGGTCGATCAAGTCGCCCACGGGCTGTTCGAGCCGAGAAATGAGCTGCCGTCGCTGCTGGGGCGCGAGCGCCGCGATCTGCGCGTCGGTCAGGATGCCGTCGGTCACGGGCGGCCGGCGACCACCGGAGGTCGGCGGTCCGCCGCGGTCTTGGGCACGGCCTGAGCATCGGTGGCATCGAATTCTTTGACCCAGCATGCGAATTCGAGGGTGACGCCATCGGGGTCCTGGAAGTAGAACGACCGCACGTACACCCCGGGATGCACCGTCGCGGACACTTGCATCGGGCTCTCGTCATGGTTGAGCACCGGGCCGACGCGCACCCCTTTGTCCTTGAGCCGCTGGCGGTAGGCATCGAACTTTTCAGCCGGCACGTGGAATGCGAGATGGTTCATGGTGCTCACCGCGCTGGTGATGTCGCCGATACCGGGGATGGCGCCCGGCGACGAGATGCCGGGCACCCGGTCGGGGGCGTCGGCGAACCAGAAGAATGCGACGCAGTCGCCGTTGCCGGCGTCGAAGAAGAAATGCTGGCCCGCACCCCCGGGCAGGTCGACGGACTTGATCAACGGCATGCCGAGGACCTTGGTGTAGAAGTCCACGGTCCGAGCCATGTCCGAGCAGACCAGCGCGACGTGGTTGATCCCGCCGAGTTCGAATTCCGTGTTGGTGTTGTGTGGCTTGATCATCGCGCGGCTCCCCTCGGTCCCCGGCTTGAAGTCCTGGCCAAGTTGTATTTCTGAATCTAACATCGGCCTGAAGTTTGTTTCGAGATGTCCGATGCCAACAGGGCCGGTGAGATGACGCCTAACACCGACGCCGCAGGGGTTATCCGCGAGTTTGTCGGCCTGCCGTCGCCCACTGCCGGCCGCGCCGGCGCGGGTGGGCATCCTTGCCAGGGGCTGTACTACCGCGGGGTGGGACGCAAGCCGAAGGTGGCGATGATCGCCACGCACTACCAGATCGACTTTTCCGAGCATTACCTCGCCGACTACATGGCCACCCGCGGTGTCGGCTTTCTGGGCTGGAACACCAGGTTTCGCGGCTTCGAAAGCAGCTTCCTGCTCGACCACGCGCTGGTCGACATCGGCGTGGGGGTGCGCTGGCTGCGCGAAGTGCAGGGAGTGGAAACCGTTGTGCTGCTCGGCAACTCGGGCGGCGGATCATTGATGGCCGCATATCAGTCGCAGGCCGTGGAGCCGAACGTGACCCCGCTGGACGGGATGCGTCCGGCCGCGGGCCTGACCGAGTTGCCGGCCGCCGACGGCTACGTGGCCACCGCCGCCCACCCCGGCCGACCCGACGTGTTGACGGCCTGGATGGATGGTGCCGTCGTCGACGAGAACGACCCCGTCGCCACCGATGCCGACCTCGACCTGTTCAACGAGCGCAACGGGCCGCCGTATTCACCGGAGTTCCTCACCCGTTATCGCCGGGCGCAGACCGCACGCAACCACGCCATCACCGACTGGGCCGAGCAGGAACTCAAACGCGTTCGCGCAGCAGGCTTTTCCGACCGCCCGTTCAGCGTCATGCGCACCTGGGCCGATCCTCGCATGGTCGACGCCAGCATCGAGCCGACCGGCCGTCAACCGAACATGTGTTATGCGGGCGTTCCGGCCAAGGCGAACCGGTCGGCGTACGGCATCGCCGCCGCCTGCACCCTGCGCAACTGGCTGGGCATGTGGAGCCTGCGGGTGGCGCAGACCAGGGCCGAACCGCATTTGGCCCGGATCAGCTGTCCCGCCCTGGTGATCAACGCCGAGGCCGATACCGGGGTCTTTCCGTCCGATGCCCAACGGATTTTCGTCGCGCTCGCCGGCCCCGACAAGACGCAGGCGTCGATCGACACCGACCACTACTTCACCACCCCGGGCGCTCGTGGGGAGCAGGCCGACATCATCGCGAAGTGGATCGCCAAGCGGTTCCACTGAGGAGCCCACCACCACGGACACCATTGGGTCTGGCACGCCCGGCGACCCCGGTAGTCAACCAACCGACCGGTTGTTAGTTTGGAGGGTGCCTGGCCAAGGCGAACCCCTAAAGCATGGGAAGGCGACCAATGCCGATCGCTATCACTCCTGAGCATCAAGACCTGGCCGATTCGGTGCGGTCGCTGGTGGCGCGCATCGCGCCGTCGGAGACGTTGCACGCGGCAATGGAGACACCCATCGACAATCCCCCGCCGTACTGGCGGGCCGCGGCCGAGCAAGGCCTGCAGGGTCTGCATCTAGCCGAGTCCGTGGGCGGGCAGGGTTTCGGCATCCTCGAGTTGGCCGTCGTGCTGGCCGAGTTCGGCTACGGTGCGGTGCCGGGCCCCTTTGTGCCGTCGGCGATCGCCAGCGCACTGATCTCTGCCAACGACCCGAACGCGAAGGTGCTCTCCGAGTTGGCCTCCGGCGCCGCCATCGCCGCCTACGCGATGGACTGCTGCGGACTGACCGCCACGCGCCAGGGCGACACACTGGTGCTGCGCGGCGAGGTCCGCGCGGTTCCGGCGGCTGCGCAGGCCTCCGTGCTGGTGCTCCCGGTCGCGATCGACAGCGGCGAGGAATGGGTGGTGGTGCGCGCGGAGGAGCTTGAGATCGAGCCCGTGAAAAGCCTTGATCCGCTGCGGCCCGTCGCCCACGTTCGGGCCAACGCCGTCGAGATCGAGGCTGACGCCGCGTTGTGCAACCTGAGCATGGCGACAGCGCACGCGCTGATGACGACGCTGCTGTCCGCCGAGGCGATCGGGGTGGCGCGCTGGGCGACCGACACCGCGTCCCAGTACGCCAAGATCCGTGAGCAGTTCGGCAGGCCGATCGGTCAGTTCCAGGCCATCAAGCACAAGTGCGCCGAGATGATCGCCGATACCGAGCGGGCCACCGCGGCGGTGTGGGACGCTGCCCGCGCTATCGACGAGGCGCGCGAAAACGGTTGGGATATAACGGGTTCCAAGGTTGAGTTCGCTGCCGCCGTCGCGGCGACACTGGCGCCGGCGGCCGCTCAACGGTGCGCTCAGGACTGCATTCAGGTGCACGGCGGGATCGGCTTTACGTGGGAGCACGACACGAACGTGTACTACCGCCGGGCGCTGATGCTGGCCGCCTCGTTCGGCCGCAACTCGGAGTACCCGCAGAAGGTGGTGCACACCGCGACCAGCACCGGGGTGCGGGCGGTCGACATCGACCTCGACCCCGACACCGAGAAGCTGCGGGAGGAGATCCGGGCCGAAGTGGCCGCGCTCAAGGCGATGGAGCGCGCCGAGCGCAAGGTCGCCATCGCCGAGGGCGGCTGGACGCTGCCGCACCTGCCGAGACCGTGGGGCCGCGCCGCCAGCCCGGTCGAGCAGATCATCATCGCCCAGGAGTTCACCGCCGGCCGGGTCAAGCGCCCACAGATGGGCATTGCGACGTGGATCATCCCGTCGATCGTCGCGTTCGGGACCGAAGAGCAGAAACAGCGTTTCCTGCCGCCGACCTTCCGCGGCGACATGATCTGGTGTCAGCTGTTCTCCGAGCCGGGAGCCGGATCGGACCTGGCCGGGCTGAGCACCAAGGCCACCCGAACGGACGGCGGCTGGCGCATCACCGGCCAAAAGATCTGGACGACGGCGGCGCAGCTCTCCCAGTGGGGCGCTCTGCTGGCGAGGACCGACCCGAACGCTCCGAAGCACAACGGGATCACCTACTTCCTCCTGGACATGAAGAGCGAAGGCGTCGAGGTGAAGCCGCTGCGCGAGCTGACCGGGAACGCGATGTTCAACACCGTCTACATCGACGACGTGTTCGTGCCGGACGAATGCGTGCTGGGCGAAGTGAACCGGGGGTGGGAGGTCAGCCGCAACACCCTTACCGCGGAACGCGTTTCCATCGGCAGCAGCGAGGCGAACTTCCTGGCCACTCTGGGCCAGTTCGTCGAGTTCGTTCGCGACGGGCAGTTCGACCCGATCGCACAACACCGAGCCGGTCAGTTGATCGCCGAGGGTCACGCCGCCAAGGTGCTGAATCTGCGCTCCACGCTGTTGACTCTGGCCGGCGGGGATGCCATGCCGTCCGCTGCCATCTCCAAGTTGCTCTCGATGCGCACCGGCCAGGGCTACGCGGAGTTCGCGGTGTCCTCGTTCGGCACCGACGCCGCCATCGGCGACACCGGCGAGCTATCCGGCAAATGGGGCGAATATCTGTTGGCGAGCCGGGCCACGACCATCTATGGCGGCACCTCCGAGGTGCAGCTGAACATCATCGCCGAGCGACTGCTCGGGCTTCCCCGCGATCCCTAACTGCCACTTCCGATTTGGCCCGGGGAGAGAGGGCCATGCCGACCTGAGGGGTGGTCAGGCCGGCATGGTTCCCCCCCATCCCGTGGGCCGGTCAACCTAGAAATGGATCGGCACGTCGAGGTTGACCGGTTGCCACGGGGAGGTGGTTCACCACCACCAGTTCCACCAGTGCCCGGGGGCCCAGAATCCGCGGTTGCCCGAACCCCAACCGGGGTGACCTCCGCCGCCCCATCCGTGGCCGCCCCATCCATGACCGCCATGACCCCCGCCTGGACGGTCGGGAATGATGCCGGGCCCCCCGGGCGTACCGTGCGGACCGGCGGTGGTGAAGCTGGTGTCGGGACCTGGTACCGGGGCCGCCTGTGCGGCGGGGCTGGCGCCGAACAGCAGCGCTCCCGCCACCGCTGAAGCACCCAGTGCGCCCACGGCCGGGCCGCGTAACGATCGTGCAGAGATCGCCATCGCAAGCTCCTTCCAGGACCTGATGCCGACAAACAAAACGTTAGCCAGAACTTTCCCGGCAAACAACGTTGCTACACGGAAATGACGCTGTGAATTATGTAACAAATGGGTCAATTGCTCTGTCCGGATCGCAGCGATTTGAATTTAATGATTTCCATAAATCAGGAAATCGGCGGCTACTGACTTACGGAGCATCCGAATTTATGCTGGTAGAAAGCCATCTACTGACATACTGGTTTGCACGCCTCCGTATCAGCGGATCCGCTGAATTACGACACCAAATCCCCCGCCGAACCGAATTCTTCCGTCGCAATTCCCGGCGCCCATCAGCGCGTGGACAGCTATCCGCAAAAATTTGCTGTAAGAAACCCCTGCTGCGGCGCCTGCCATCGGCGCGGCCGGTCCGCGGCCCGGCGGCGCGACTTACGCCGTCGTCGGTGGAAGAATCAGTATTGTCACACTCGAGCGCTGATTTACTGATTGGCCACTCATCGGAGGACGACCGCCGCAGTGAACTTCAACCCCAGCCACATCGGACCCGGCGCCGGAACGTTCCGGGGCCCCGGTCCGTCGGCCACACCGGCAGGAGACGCCGCGCCGACCGAGCGCCTCACCGGGCTCGGGCAGCAGGGCGCCCACCGGATCGTCAGCCAGCCGGCGGCCAACCAGGCGGGCCGGGGCCAGCGGACGCGCCGCACCGTCGACCTTCCGGCGGCCACCCACCGCGCCCTCGACATCTGGCAGCGCGAGGCCGCGGACCGCCTGGGAGTCGCCCGGGTGACCGGACAGGAGGTCCTCACCGCGCTCATCGACCAGCTGCTGGTCGACCCCAAACTCGCGGCACAGATCACCCGCGCCATCAAAGACCGGCGCTGACCCCGACCGGGGACAGCGGCTAGTCGACCTCCATCTCACGCAACTCGCGCTTGAGGATCTTGCCCGTCGGGTTACGCGGCAGCTCGTCCAGGAAGACCACCTCACGCGGCACCTTGTAGCGGGCGAGATGGTCGCGGACGTAATGCTTGATGGTGTCCTCGTCGACGTCGGAGCCGTCCTTCTTCACGACGAAGGCGCGCAGCCGGTGTCCCCACTCCTTGTCCTCGACGCCGATCGCGGTCGCCTCGACCACTTCGGGGTGCCCGCTGATCAGGTCCTCGACCTCAGCGGGGAACACGTTCTCGCCGCCGGAGACGATCATCTCGTCGTCGCGGCCGCTGACGTACAGCAGCCCGTCCTCGTCGAAATAGCCGACGTCACCGGACGACATGAGGCCGTCGATGATCTGCTTGTGGCCGCCGCCGGTATAGCCCTCGAACGGGAAGGCGTTGCCGACGAAGATGCGCCCGACCTCACCCTGCGGCTTCTCCTTGCCGTTGTCGTCGAGGATTTTGACCTTCACGCCCTTGACCACCGGGCCGACCGTGGACGCGTTCTTCTCCAGGTCCTTCGGTCCCGCGATGGTGGCGAAAGCGATCTCGGTCGAGCCGTACATGTTGTAGATGACCGGGCCGAGATCCTTCAGCGCGCGGCTGGCCAGCTCGGCGCCCAGCTGCGAGCCGGAGATGAACACGATTTTCAGGCTGGACAGGTCCGGCTTCTTGTCCATCTTTTCGACGGCGTCGAGGATCCGCGACAGCATGACCGGCACCACCACCATGGCGGTCACCTTGTGCTTCTCGATGTCCTCGAGGACGAGCGGCGGCTTGAATTTGCGCCGCAGCACCAGCGTCGACCCGAGGAACATCGCGATGGTGCCGTGCAGAAAACCCAGCGCGTGAAACATCGGGGCCGGCAGCGAGGTCACCTCGTTGGCCTTGAACGGCACGTGCGACAGGATGCCCCCGATCGGCGCCAGCGTCGGCGGGGTGCTGCGGTTCGCCCCCTTCGGGGTGCCGGTGGTGCCGCTGGTCAGGATGATGATCGACGAGTGCTTGCTCGCCTTGGGGGCGGGTTCCTTGCTGCTGCGCTCGATCAGGTCGGCCAGCGTTTCGTCCTTGCTGCCCGACGGCTCGTCGGCGTCGGGGTTGGTGCCCAGCGCGCGCAGGAAGCCCAGTTCCGGCTCGGCCTTGCTGACGGCCTTGGTGTATTCGTCGTCGTAGATGATCAGCTTGGCGCCCTCGCGTTCGGCCACCTCTTTGATTTGCGGGCCGGAGAACTCGCTGTTGAGCAGGATGATGCGGGCGCCTTCCGGCTGGAACCGCCGCAGAACTACGCCGCGATGGCGAACGACATCTACAAGTGGGGCGAGTTCGGCATGCTGCCGTCGCTGAACGCCCGACGCCACCCCGACCGCGCGGCGTGCATCGACGAAGACGGCGAGTTCTCCTTCAAGGAGCTCGACGACGCGGCCCACGCGGTGGCCAACGGCCTGCTCGAGATGGGCGTCAAGGGCGGCGACGGGGTCGCGATCCTCGCGCGCAACACCCGTTGGTTCCTCATCGCGTACTTCGGCGCCGCCCGGGTCGGCGCCCGCATCATCCTGCTCAACAGCGAGTTCTCCGGCCCGCAAATCAAAGAGGTGGCCGAACGCGTGGGGGCCAA
>NZ_LZKF01000016.1:0-632 GCF_001672665.1 Mycobacterium sp. E2238
ATCAACGACCCCGACCCCGGACCGGCATAAATCCGCGCCGAATTAACCTCCGGCGGAAGCGCCCCAAAATCAAACACCATTGACTCCTTTAACCCGTCGCGGCCGCGTTGGCCGCCTCAGTCACCGCGTACGATCCCGAGCTCATGCCCAGGGTGTTGACGAACATCTCGTGAATCGCCGTGGCTTGGGCGCTCACGGCCTGGTACATCTGGGCGTGCGAGGAGAACTGCGCCGCGGTCAGTGCCGACACCTCGTCCGCGGCGGCTGGCACCACCCCCGTCGTTGGGGCCACCGCCGCCGCGTTCTGCGCGCTCAGCGTCGAGCCAATGCTTTGTAGGTTGCTCGCCGCCACAGCCAACGCCTCGGGCTGCGTCGTGACAAACGACATTCGGATTCCCTCCCTATTCTCTAGGCCCGCTGGCCGTCGAGGAACGGTTTGCCGGTGGGCTTACCGCAGGCATGGCTTACTCGTGAGATTAATGGGGTCACGCCTTGGCTCGCCTCCCTAGTGCCGACTGTTCATTCGTGTACAACTCCCGTTCACCTCGGCTTTCCCTATCCGGCTGAGGGTGGGCGGGTTAGGACGCTGTAGCGGAAGCCGTATTTGTGGGAGTAGCCCGCGGCGGCGCCGG
>NZ_LZKF01000017.1:0-783 GCF_001672665.1 Mycobacterium sp. E2238
GCACACCGTGCCGTATCGGGCCAACATGTGGGCGCTGCGCAAGCTCGGCGTGCGCCGGGTCTTCGGTCCGTGCGCCGTCGGCAGCCTGAACCTCAACGCGGGGCCGGGCGCGGTGGTGGTGCCCGATCAGCTGGTGGATCGCACCAGCGGCCGCCCCGACACCTACTTCGACTCCGGCGGCATCCATGTCGACTTCGCCGACCCGTACTGCCCCACACTGCGCGCCGCGGTCACCGCCCTGCCCAATGTCGTCGACGGCGGCACCATGGTGGTGATCCAGGGGCCGCGGTTCTCCACGCGTGCGGAAAGCCAGTGGTTCGCATCCGCCGGGTTCGCTCTCGTCAACATGACCGGCTACCCGGAGGCGGTGCTCGCCCGGGAACTTGAAATGTGCTATGCGGCAATCGCTTTGGTCACCGACCTGGACGCCGGTGTCGCGGTCGGCGAGGGCGTGACGACCGTCCAGGTGTTCGCCGAATTCGAGAAGAACATCGGGCCGTTCAAGGAGTTGGTTCGCGAGGCGATTGGCCGGGTCGCCGACGAACGCAACTGCACGCACTGCCTGCCGCACACCGGCGTCACGCTGCCCCTCGAGCTGCCATGAGGGTATTGCTAACGGGGGCCGCCGGTTTCATCGGTTCGCGGGTGGACGCGGCGCTGCGGGCGGCGGGACACGACGTGGTCGGCGTCGACGTGCTGCTGCCGGCGGCGCACGGACCGAAGACCCGGCGCACGCCGAGCTTGCGCAGCGCCCACATGTTGGCCCGATACGGCACGGTGTGC
>NZ_LZKF01000018.1:0-15021 GCF_001672665.1 Mycobacterium sp. E2238
GCGGGTCAGGTGGTCATGCGACGGCGGTCCGGTCAGCGCGCGACGGACGGCGGTCGACAGCGGCCCGTGTGCCGCCGGCAGGGCGGGTTCGGTGGTGATCGATGCGCGGGTCACGCCCACGACTACCCGCAATCCAGCAGCCACAAACGGTGCGGGGCCACCCCTACCCGCTCTCGGCCGGCAGCCGGAAGCTGATGTCGACCGTCGTCCCGGTGGGGGAGCACTCGAGTCCCAGCGCCGTGCTGAGGGCCCGCATCAGTACCAGGCCCCGCCCACCGTTGCCCGGGTCGGCCTCGGGCGCCTTCCACGAGCCCTGGTCCGTAATGCGGGCGCGGATCTCGCCGCCGGCGAGTTCGACGTCGAGCAGCATCGTGCCCAGCGGCTGCCCGGAGTATGCGTGCTCGACGCAGTTCGTGCAGGCCTCGTTGATCACCAGCACGATGTCGGCGGCCAATTCGCCCGGCACGTCGGCGGTGCGCAGCCATTCGGCCAACCGATGCCGGATGCCGACCAACCGCCCCGCGCTGGCCTCGGCCTCGATCCGAAGCGGGGACTGCTGGTGCCGGTAGATCACCATCGCCACATCGTCGTCATACCCCGCCGCGGGCGCCAGCTCACTCAGTACCGTATCGGCGACGGAGTCCAATGGCAGCGTCGTCGTATTCGCCAGAACCACTGCGGCGCGGGCCATCCCGTCGTCAATGGACTCATGTTTGCGCTCGACCAGCCCGTCGGTGAACAGCATCAGGGTGGAGCCGGGCGGCAACACCCGGCTGGTCTGCGGGCGGGGTTCGGTGCGCCGGACCGCGAGCGGCACCGACGCGGCGTCGGTCAACATCACCGGCGTCCGCGGCTCGGACCCGACGAGAACAGCGGGCATGTGGCCGGCGTTGCTGTATTGCAGCACACCGGATTCGGTGTCGAGGATGGCCAGGAAAACGGTGGTGCAGTATGCGTTCGGGATGAGCGATGCCGCCGAGTCGAGCTGCTCGAGTAGCAGCGCGGGCCCGGCCCCGTTGATCAAGAGCGCCCGCGCCGAACTGCGTAGCTGGCCCATGACCGCCGCGGCCGGCAGCCCGCGACCCACACAGTCACCGACCACGATGCCGATGCGGTGATCACCGATCGGCAGCACGTCATACCAGTCGCCGCCGATTTCCAGGGGTGGGACGGCGGGCTCGTAACGCACGACGAAGCCCGGCGGCGGTTCCATGGTCGGCAGCAGGGCGCGCTGCAAGGTCAGCGACGTCTCGCGGGCGCTTTCGAATTGCCGGACGTGCTGCATGGCCAGGCTCAGGTGGCCGATGAGGACGGTCACCAGCAGCCGGTCTTCGGCGCTGATCCAGCGCGGCGAGCGCAGCTCCAGCCACAGCGCCAGGTCGCCCGCGCCGGAGAGCACCGCCACCAATCCGTGTGCCTTGCCGGGATTTTCGGGTCGCTCGACCGTTTTGGCGGTCAGCGGCAGCTGGTGACGCGCATCCTCGAAGGTATGGCGCAACCATGGATCCAGCCTGCGCCAGGACGTTTTGGACGTCTCGCCCGCCACTTGGACGGTCGGTTCGCCGTCGCCGGTCGGCCAGGAGATCGCGACCACCCGTTGTACGTCGATCGCCGTGCTGCACTCGTCGAGGGTGATCGAGAGCAGCTCGTCAACGCTTTTGGCCACCGCCACCGCCGTCGCCAACCGCAGCACCGCGCTTTCCCTTGCGGCGAAGGCCCTTTCGGCGGTGATGTCACGGATCGTCCCTACGAAGACGTCTTGCTCGCTGCCGGTGCCCTGAACCGCGTTGATGCTCACCGTCACCCAGACCAGGTGCCCGTCGCGGTGCCGAATCGGCGTCTCGTAAGTGGTGGTGCCGATGCTCTGGACCAGCGACTGCTGTTGGCGGGCGCCCTGTTGGTCGACCAACCACGGGTGCGGCCACCGGTAGGGCAGGCCCTCGGTGGGATAGCCGAGTATTTCGATGAGGGCGCTGTTCATCTCGATCACGGAGCCCTCGTGATCGGCGACGAAGAAACCCTCTTGCAACGAATTGACCAGCGCGGTACGGAATTTGTCGCGGTCGGCCAGTCCCTCGGCCCGGGCGCGCTCACGAGCGTAGCGGCGGTTGCCGTCCAGGAAGCCGCGCGTCGCGATGTCGAGCGGGACCAGCAGCTGCAACAGGAATTCCAGCGCGATCGGCGCGTCGACCTGGATATCCTGGGTCAGTTCGAGGATCAGCCCGACGTGGCGCTCGATGATCGCGAGCAGGCTGACTTCTTCTTGCAGGGCCCGGCGCCCCAGCTCATAGCCGGCAGCCAGGCTGTCCTCGTCCCGCGCCTGCAGGTAGTTGCGCAACGCCGCGGCGTACTGCGCGTGAAAGTCGTCGTTGTCGCTCATGTCGATGCCCCCCGATGACGGGCGGTCAACACCATGGCATCGTCGGTTTCCTTGGCATCCTTGCCGAGTAATTCTTCGGCGATGACGACGGCGGTGGCCGAGAAATCGATGTGGTCCAGGTAGTTCTCGGTGATCCCGTCTGTGCTTATCACCAGCAGGTCCCCCGGCCGGATCGAAACCACCTGCGCCGGCCTGATTTCCGGTATCCGGTAGCCGACGATGCCCGCGGTCAGCCGCGCACTGGATCGGACCTGGACGCCGGTCGGGGACTTGGCCAACAGATCGGCGGTGACATTGCCGACGCCCGTCCAGGTCAGCGTGTTGGCGGCGAAGTCCATCCGTGCCAACGTCATCGCCACCCCTCTGGTGCCCTCCAGCACCCGGTGGCAGAGCTGGATCAAGACTTCGAGCCGCTCCGAGCTGGAGCGTTTGACCGCCTCGATGGCGCGCAGCGCAGCGGCTGCGGCATCCGGACCGTGGCCGAGGCCGTCCACCACGCCGAACAGCGCCGCTTCCCGGCCGATGTCGACGGCGAGCCCCCGATCGCCCGAGACGTACTCGCTGGGCAGCGGGCGGCCCGCCCTTGCCCACTCGATCGGACCGAACCGGCCGCTGTCATGCACGGGGAGGGACCCATTTCCACATCTCGACGACCGTTCCCCGGCCGAGCGCGGACTCCACGAGCAACCTGTCCATCAGCCGGCGGGAGCCCGGCAGGCCCATCCCCAATCCGCGGCCGGTCGAATACCCGTCCTCCATCGCCCGCTCGATGTCGGCGATGCCCGGCCCCTGATCCTCGGCGCGCACCACCAGAGCCTTGCGGCCGTCCCGGTCGGCCGCGAAGACCCGGACGGTGCCGCGGCCGGCGTAACTGGTGATGTTTCGCGCGATCTCGGAGATCGCCGTCGCGATCATCGTGACGTCGGTGAGGGAGAATCCCAGATCGAGTGCGAGTTGGTGTCCGGCTTTGCGAGCTTCGACTATGTCGTCGGAATTGTCGATGGCGACGACGATATCAGTCGCCACCATCGCGCCCGATCGTCGGTTTCCGCTGCGTCAGTTGACGATTCAGCAGGGCGAGGCCTTCTTCGAGGTCCAGCGCCGTGTTCATGTCGTCGAACGCCAGCCCAAGCTGGACCATCGCGAAGGCCACTTCCGGCTGCAGGCCGACGATCACCGTATCCGCGCCGCGCAGCCGGGTCATGTGCGCAATGGTCCGCAGCGATCGGGCCGCGAACGAGTCCATCACGTCGATGGCGGTGACGTCGACGATGATGCCCTGCGCGCGGAACCGGCTGACGCGCTCCATCAGGTCATAGCGGAGCCGCTCGGCGTCGGAGTCGCTGAGCGCGGCCTGCACCGAGGCGATGAGGATCGCACCCTGTTTCAGGATCGGTACGGGCATGACGCGCTCGTGTTCCTCGTAGCTATCCCGGCTGCTCGCCGGTGCGGGTGACCTCGTAGCCCAGCAGGCGCTCGGCTTCCTCGATGCCGCCCTGCAGGTCGCCGACGGCGTTCATCTTCGACAGGTCCAAGCCGATGGTCACCAGCGTGAGCGCGATTTCGGAGGATAGGCCGGTGATGATGACGCTCGCGCCCATCAGGCCCGACGCGTCGACCGTCTGCACCAGGTGGTTGGCCACCGTGGAGTCGATGGTCGGCACACCGGTGATGTCGATGACCACCACTTTCGCGCGGTTCGCGCGGATGGCTCTCAGCAGCTGCTCGGTGACCTGACGGGCGCGCTGAGAATCGAGCACACCGATGATCGGCAGAATCAGCAACTGCTCGCGCACCTGCAGCACCGGCGTCGACAGCTCGCGGATGGCCTCCTGCTGCTGGCGGATGATGCGCTCGCGTTCCTGCACGAAGCTGACCGCCACGGTGTTGGCGATGCGGTTGGCCGCCGGTTCGTAGGCGTCCAGAACCCGATTGAGCATCTCGAATTCGGTCTGGTACTTCTCGAACAACGAGCGCGCGAGCACGTCACGCAGCAACAACACGATGCCGACGACCTCGTCCGTTTCCACGCCCCGCGGAATGATGCGCTCGGACAGGTCGCGCGCGTAGGCCTGCAGCGCCTCGACGCTACCGGTCTCGAGCACCTCCACGTAGTTGTCGTAGACGGCGGTCGCCTCGGAGAACAGCTCCTCCGGCGTCATCGCGGTGAGCAGTTCGGCCTCGGTGATCCTGCGTGCCCACTCCTCGCGCAGCACGGTGCGGTTCTGCCGCAGGTGCTGGACGAGTTGCGGCAGCAGGCCCTCGCTGGAAATGGTGGCCGCCTGCGCGGTGGCGCCCGCGCCGCTGAACTCCGCCGGCGAATCTGACATGTTGCCTCCCGAGTGCCGGTCCGGGCCCCGCTATGTGCAGGCTCGATTTTGCGAGACTAGCCTGGGTTGTCGCGGGGCAGGTGTTGAGGGCATATTCTTCTCGCAGTTCGCAACGCAGGCTAGGCTTGCAGCACACCTGAAGCCCAGGACAAAGGATCGCCATTGTCAGCTCCTGATTCGATTACCACGCTGGTTGAGGACCACGATGGAGTGTCCGTGGTCAGTGTCAGCGGCGAAATCGATCTGGTCACGGCGCCGGCCCTGGAACAGGCCATTGGCGCGGTTGTCGCGGAGAGTCCAACGGCACTGGTCATCGACCTCTCCGCGGTGGAGTTCCTCGGTTCGGTCGGTCTGAAGATCCTGGCGGCGACGTACGAGAAGCTGGGCACGGCGACGGGGTACGGGGTGGTTGCGCGCGGCCCGGCGACCAGGCGGCCGATTCACCTGACCGGGCTGGACAGGACGTTCCCGCTGTACCCGACGCTGGACGACGCGTTGACCGCGGTGCGGGACGACAACATCAGCCGGTAATTGCCGCTGCGCGCGGTTGCGCGACAAGGTTTTTGGGGAATGTCGGCGTCCCGATGCGATATGCGGTTACCAAATTGGCGGGCGCCGAAATCAATTCACTTCCCGAAAGCGGATAACGAATTTCGCGACCCTTCGCCGTGAAACAGCGCTGACGCATCCGACAGGTGCGATGATCACGGCTATGGACGTCGATAATCCGCAAGACGACCAGCGGTGGGACAGCCACGAGCGTGGCGAAACCGAAATCCAACGGCTGGACCGCAATTGGAACAGCCTGCTGCAGGAGCTGCGCGTCGTGCAGACGGGTGTGCAGCTGCTCACCGGTTTCCTGCTGACCCTGCCGTTCCAGCAACGTTTCGACGTTCTCGCCCCGGTCCTGCGCGACGCCTATCTCGCGACGGTGGGGTGCTCGGTGGGCGCGACGGTGCTGCTGATCGCGCCGGTCGGCATGCACCGGATGCTCTTCCGGCGCCATCGTCTCCAGGTGCTGGTGTCCGCCGCGCACCGCTGCGCGTACGCCGGGCTGGCGCTGCTCGGCCTCGCGCTGACCGGAGTGACGACCATCGTGTTCGCCGCGGTGGCCGGCCGCAGCCCGGCCCTGATCGCGGGAGCGTGTGCGCTGACGCTGTTCACGTTGTTCTGGTGGCTGCTACCGATTCTGCTCCGCACCCGCGGCATGTAGTGCGAGTTCGGCGATGCGGGTCGAGTCCAGATGGTCGAGCAGGTCTTGTGGATCGGCGAAGACCGGTGCCGAGCCCGCCGCCTGCAGCTCCTCGCGCGCGATGCCGCCGCTGAGCAGCCCGATGCAGGGCAATCCGGCGCCCGCCGCGGCGTGCGCGTCCCACACGGCATCCCCGACGAACACCGCATGGTCGGCATCCACCCGGGCCCGATCCAGCGCGACCTGAACGATGCCGGGTGCGGGCTTGGCGGTGTCGACGTCCTGCGACGACGTCGTTTCGGAGATGACGTCGTCGCAGTCGAGGACCTTGCGCAAGATCTCCAGCTCGTCGTCGGGTGCCGAGGTGGCCAGCACGACCTGGAGCCCCAGTTCGGCGACGCGGTGCAGCAGCGCGCGGGCACCGGGTAGCGGCGCGAGCAGCGGGGTGCTCTCCCGGTAGTAGCGGCTGTGCCCGTCGCTCAGCCGCTCCTGGACCTCGTCCGGGGCGGCGTTGGAAAGCGTTCGCACCAGCGTCGAGCCGTCCATGCCGATGCACCGGTGGATTTGCCAGGCGGTCACGGGCAGGCCTTCGGCGTCGAAGGCGCGCAGCCACGCGTGGACGTGAAGATAGTTGGAGTCGACCAGGCTTCCGTCGACGTCGAACAATACGGCGGGTTTCATCTGCGCGGCATACCCAGGCCCGGGCCGGCTGACACCCCGTCGTTTGGGTTCGGGGGCGGCGGGTAAACGCGAAGCGTGATCCGCGGCTCGTTAGCCGCCGGGTCGGGCGGCGGTCCGACCGGTTGCCGTACGCCGCACGAATCACCCTGTTACACAGACTTTCTCACGAGGAGTGACGTTGAATCACCACAAGGCCGACCCGGTCGATCACCAGCGGACCGCCCGTCAGCACGCCGGCGAAACCGTCACATACGGCGCGAACGCGCCCGGCCTGGCCGGCTCAGCCGTCGCGGTGGTCGCCCTGATCGTCGGTCTGTTCGCGCTGGCCACCCGGCATTTCGCGGCGGGCTTGACGGCCGTGATCCTTGCCGCCTTGCTCGGAGCGGCGAGCGCGGTCTGGTTGCTGCGCACGCACCGACGGGTGCGCGTCGCCGAACTCGCTTGGCACGCCGCGCATTCCGATGAGCCCGCCCCGCCGCCGACCAGTTGACCGCTGTGAGCTAACGAACACCGGACAGCGCGAATCCGCCCGCCGAGACGTTTAATCGCGACCATGACGGGGTAAAAGCCGATCATGGTCGCGCCCGTTTCGTTACGAGCAGCAAACTACTCGGTCGGGTACGAGCGTGAATTCCCCATGCTCGGCCTCGCTGCCGTGGCGGTCTGGGCCGTAAGTCTGGCAATCGGGCTGTTCGAGCTGCTGGTAGGGCACGAGGGCGCGGCGATCGTCGCGCTGATCGTGTCGGTCGTCGCGCCGTGGTTGGGCCTGGCCCTCGCGCATTACCCCTCGATCGCCAGGCGGCTGAGGCGGCTCAATGTCCGGCGGCGTGACTTTTTCGGACCGGTCGGTGTAACTCGCGCCTGAATGGGGTACTGCCTGCGCCACGGGTGAGTACAGGAAAGTGCGTCAACCCGGGCTCATCAGCAGGAAGGAACTGCCATGCCGACCGCGAGTGACTACGACGCACGCCGAGTCTCGGACACCGAAACTCAGGACAAGTCCCCGATAGGCGAGCTTGCCCCGACCTTGCAGGGATCCGCCACCACGGTGGTCGACGAGGATCCCAACGACGTGCATTTCTTCGAGCTTCCCGGCGCCGACCTGTCCGGCGAGGAACTGTCGGTGACGGTGATTCCCCAGCGTTCCGACGAGTTCATGTGCTCGAGCTGTTTTCTGGTGCAGCACCGCAGCCGGTTGCACAGCTCGAACGGGGACATGTCCATCTGCGCCGACTGCGCCTGACACCGCCGGGGTTGAATCGTTGGCGCACAACCTCTTTCAGGACTGCGCCCACTCGCGGTGACACACGGCGCAATGCCGGGTGACCATCGCCCAGTCCGGCTCGCTCTTGACGGGTTCGCGGATCAGGTGCGCGGATACGTCGCCACAGCCGGGGCAGGTGCAGATGGCGCGGTAGGGCTCGACGGGCTGGTCTCCCATCAGCCGCAGGTTTTCCGCCCGCGAGAACGGCACGATCGCCAGCGGTTCGGGGCGTGGAGCGGGGTGCGGGTTGTCGAACCACAACAGGCCGCAGGTCACGGTCGCCACCGCTGTGAAGACGGCCAGGATCATCGTCGGGATGTCCCACGGCCAGTTCGGCGGGAGGGGCGTCACCACGAGAACCACCAGCACGGCGGAGATCACCGCGCCGATGATGGTGCCGGGTTTGGCGAATCGGTAGCCACCGACGTTCAGCGCTTCCCACGCCCGGATCTCCTGCTGTCGCCGGGCGACCTCCGCCAGGGTGGGGTGGCCCGGGCTGCGGGCCGGCGCCGGGGAATCAGCAAATTCGGTGACCTGTGGGCTGACCCCGCGTTGCTCGCCCTGCCCGGGCGGCGGGTTTACCAGCGCCATGCGGGCAGAGCTTAACGGCAAAGCGGCGACGCCGCAGCGTTGAACGCGGCGTCTTGCTGTCACGCCAGCTAATACAACTGGGTCGGGGTGGCGGGATTTGAACCCACGGCCTCTTCGTCCCGAACGAAGCGCGCTACCAAGCTGCGCCACACCCCGCTTGAAGCTCCGACAGCCTATCGCACCGCCCCATCGGCTGGCCAAACCGCGGCGTGGCGGCTCATTGCCACAGGCAGGACCGCTCGAACCGCGCCAGTGCCTCGGCGGGACCGCTCGGATCGAGTCCCTGCGCGCTGACCCACTCGTCGCTGAAGTAGGTGTCGTGGTAGCGGTCGCCGCTGTCGGCGATCAGCGTGACCACCGAACCGCTGCGTCCCTGCGCCACCAGCTCCGCGAGCAAGCCAAAGGCGCCCCACAGGTTGGTGCCCGTCGACGGCCCCACGCGGCGCCCCAGGACGGCGCTCACGTGGCGGGCGGCGGCGATGGACGCCGCGTCCGGCACCGACACCATGCGGTCGACCACGCCGGGCAGGAAAGACGGCTCGACCCGCGGCCGGCCGATGCCCTCGATCCGAGACGAGGTGGGCATCAAGACGTCGTCGCGGTCGTCGGCGTAGGCGGGAAAAAACGCGGAATTTTCCGGGTCCACGACGCAGAGCCGGGTCGCGTGCCGGCGGTAGCGGATGTAGCGGCCGATCGTCGCGCTGGTGCCGCCGGTGCCCGCGCCGACCACGATCCATTCCGGGATGGGATGCGTCTCCTCGGCCATCTGCTCGAAGATCGACTCGGCGATGTTGTTGTTGCCCCGCCAGTCGGTGGCGCGTTCGGCGTTGGTGAACTGGTCCAGGTAATGCCCGCCGGTGTCGCGGGCGACGCGCTCGGCCTCGGCGTACACCTCAGCAGAGTTCTGCACGAAATGGCAACGGCCGCCCTGTGCTTCGATCAGCGCCACCTTGGCCGAGCTGGTGGATGCCGGCATCACGGCGACGAACGGCAGGCCTAGCAGGGCCGCGAAATACGCCTCCGACACCGCCGTCGAACCCGACGAGGCCTCGACCACCGTGGTGCCCTCGTCGATCCAGCCATTGCAGAGCGCATACAGGAACAGGGAGCGTGCCAGCCGGTGCTTGAGGCTGCCGGTGATGTGCGTGGTCTCGTCTTTGAGGTACAGCGCCACCTGAGCGCCGGGGCCGTCCGAGCCCCATGCCGACGGCAGCGGGTAGCGCAGCAGGTGGGTGTCGGCGCTGCGCCGGGCGTCGGCCTGGATCAGCCGGACCGCGTTGTCCGTCCAGCACCGCGAGCGGCTGCGAACCGCGATCCGGGTCCGCTCGGTCAACGCACCGAAACTGTTGGCTGCGAACGGGTTAGGTCGCTGGCCGAATCGCGGCCGCCCATCGGGGTGGCGATCAACGTCAGCAGGGTGGCCTCGGGCCGGCAGCAGAAGCGCACCGGCGCGAACGGTGAGGTGCCGATGCCGGCGGAGACGTGCAGCTGCATGTTCGCGCCCCACCGCGACGGTCCCTTCGCCCGGGTCCGGTCCAGGCCGCAGTTGGTCACCAGGGCGCCGTAGAGCGGCAGGCAGACCTGGCCACCGTGGGTGTGTCCGGCCATCACCAGTTGGTAGCCGTCGGCGGCGAAGCGGTCCAGCACCCGGGGCTCGGGGGAGTGCACCAGCCCCAGCCGCAGGTTCGCGGCCGGGCTGGCCGGGCCCGCGATCGTCTCGTAGCGGTCCCGGTCGATGTGCGGGTCGTCGACGCCGGCGGCGGCGACGTGCAGGCCGGCCACCTCGAACTCGCGCCGCGTGTGGGTGAGGTCGAGCCAGCCGCGCTCGGTGAAGGCCGCCCGCAGGTCCTGCCAGGGCAGCGGCTCACCGTAGATCCGGTGCGACGGGTTGGTCAGATAGTTCAGCGGGTTCTTCAGCCGCGGGCCGAAGTAGTCGTTGCTGCCGAACACGAAGACGCCCGGCCGCGACAGCAGATCGCCGAGGGCCTGCACCACCGCGGGCACCGCCTTGGGGTGGGCCAGGTTGTCGCCGGTGTTGACCACCAGGTCGGGTTCCCAGTTGCTCAGCTCGCGCAGCCAAGCCTGTTTGCGGCGCTGGTTGGGCAGCATGTGCAGATCGCTGATGTGCAGCACCCGCAGCGGCGTGGAACCCGGCGCCAAGACGGGCATGGTTATCTCGCGCAGGACGAAGGCGTTGCGCTCGACGACGGCGGCGTAACCGATGCCGGCGACGGCCGAACCGAGTGCGGCGGCACCGGCGCGTATCAGCGTGGGCAAAACATCAGCCATGCTGGCAGCCTACTGCCGGTTGCGCTTTGGCAACGCATACCTTGCGCCACAGCACCGAAGATGGTCGCCTACGGGGGCGGCTGCCCCGGCGCGGGCGGCGGCGGCGGTGCGAGCAGTGGGATGGTGATCGGCGGCAGACCCGGGATCTCCACCACCTGCGACCCGACCGGCGGCGGCCCGCCCTCGGGCGGCGGCGGCGGAGCCGGCGGGATGCCGTTGCTGACCTGGATCGTGATGATCGACCCCGGGATCGTTGCGCCGCTCGGCGTGGTTCCGACCACCTCGCCCTGCTTGGCGGTGCTGTTGACGAAGTTGTTCTGGTCGGCGACCTGGAAGCCGGCCTCCTTGAGGCGGGAACGGGCCGCGTCGATGTCCAGGCCGGCGACGCTCGGCACCCGCGACCCGGGCGACCCGTCGACGTACCGGGGATCGGTCGGCGGCAACTGCACGGGCCCGAAATTGGTGGCGATCGGCTTCATCGCCGTGAACCAGGTGCGGGCCGGCTCGTTACCGCCGTAGAGGTCGCCCTCGCCGCAATGGCGCAGCGGCGACGAACACAGGTCCGTCGGCGTCGTGGAGTCGTCGTAGATGTAGTTCGCCGCGGCGTAGTGGTTGGTGAATCCCACGAAGCCGGAGGATCGGTGCGCCTCGGTGGTGCCCGTCTTACCGGACATCGGCAGCGTCCAGCCCGCCGCACCGGCGGAGCCGGACGCCGTGCCACCGCCCACCGCGTCTTTGCTCATCGCGTTGGCGAGGGTGTTCGCCAGGCCCTCCGGCACCACCTGATCGCAGGTCTCGGTGGTCACCGCGACCTCGTTCCCGTGCCGGTCGATCAGCTTGTCGATGGGGTTCGGCGGGCACCACGTGCCGCCGGAGGCCAGCGTGGCGGCGACGTTGGACAGCTCGAGCGCGTTCACCTCGATGGGGCCCAGGGTGAACGAGCCGATGTTCTGCCGTTTGACGAAGTCGGCCAGGCTCTCGTTGCTGTCGGGGTTGTAGTCGCGGGCGGTGCCGGGATCAGCGTAGGAGCGCAGGCCCAATTTGATCGCCATGTCCACCGTGCGGGTCACCCCGACCTGCTGAATCAGCTTGGCGAACGCGGTGTTCGGCGAGGTGGCCAGCGCCTCGGTCACGTTCATCGACCCGCGGTAGTTGCCGGCGTTGACCACGCACCAGGTGTCCTTGGGGCAGCCCTTGGCGCCGCCGCTACCCATGCCCTTGGCCTGGAATCGCCCCGGCACCTCGAGCGTGGCGTTGATGCCCATGCCCATGTCCAGGGCGGCGGCCGTCGTGAAGATCTTGAACACCGATCCCGCGCCGTCACCGACGAGCGAGAACGGCTGCGGTCGCATGGTTTCCCCGGCATCGAGGTTCAGGCCGTAGGTGCGGTTGCTGGCCATCGCCATCACCTTGTGCGACGTCTTGCCGGGCTGAATCACGCTCATCACGCTGGAGATGCCGGGCAGCGTCGGGCTGGCGAACTGGTCGATGGCCGCCTTGACCGGGATCTGCACGTCCGGGTCCAGCGTGGTGCGGATCAGGTAGCCGCCTCGGGCCACCTGTTCTTTGCTGATGCCGGCGCGGGACAGGTACTCCTGGACGTAGTCGCAGAAGAAGGCGCGATCGCCGGCCGCGATGCAGCCCCGCGGCAACTCGTTGGGCTGCGGCAGCACACCCAGCGGGGTGGCCTTCGCGGCGCGCAGCGCGTCGGCCTCCTGAGGAATGTTTTCGATCATGGTGTCCAGCACCAGATTTCGCCGCGCCAGCGCACCATCGGGGTTGGTGTAGGGGTTCAGCGCGCTGGTCGACTGCACCATGCCCGCCAGCAGCGCCGCCTGTTGCCAGTTCAGGTCCGAGGCGTTGATGCCGAAGTAGGTCTGGGCCGCGTCCTGCACGCCGAATGAACCGTTGCCGAAGGACACCAGGTTCAGATAGCGGGTCAGGATCTCGGGCTTGGTGAAGGTCTTGTCCAGCGTGAGCGCCATCCGGATCTCGCGCAGCTTGCGGGCCGGGGTGGTTTCCACGGCGGCGCGCTTCTCCGCGTCGGTCTTCGCCGTCACCAGCAACTGGTAGTTCTTGATGTACTGCTGTTCGATGGTCGAACCGCCACGGGTGTCGACGTCGCCGCGCGCGTAGCCCGCCAGCCCGGTCAGCGTGCCCTTCCAGTCCACCCCGTTGTGATCGGCGAACCGCTTGTCCTCGATGGACACGATAGCCAGCTTCATCGTGTTGGCGATCTTGTCGCTGGGCACCTCGAAGCGGCGCTGGGAGTACAGCCAGGCGATGGTGTTGCCCTTCGCGTCGACCATCGTCGACACCGCGGGCACCTCACCCTCGAGAAGTTGGGCCGAGCCGTTGGCGACGACTTCGGACGCCCGGTTGGACACCAGTCCCAATCCGCCCGCGAACGGAAACATCAGTGCCGTGGCAACGACGCCGGCCAGCAAGCAGTACCCGGCAAGCTTCAAAATCGTGAGAAGGGCCGGGGGGCGGTCTGACATGGCTACTACAGTAGCGGCCTCCAGTCACGCCACCACGCTGCGAGTTCACCCACTTTTTGCCCCCGTCATTGACCAGCGCTTTACCGCCGCGAGTGCGATAAAATTTGCGCGTGCGTCAGTGGGCGGACCCCGCGCACGTGTGCAAGATCACTTCGATCGCCTACCCTTTTGAGACGAGACGGGACGGCCGTCCCAAAAAAAGCGTTATCGGACTGTTGCGCAATTGGCAGCTGACCACCTAACTTAGACACACGGTGAGATTCAGGTAACACCGATGTACACAGTGTGGCGTAGATCGCAGGTGTGGATCTGCACCCCAGGAGGGCGGTCGTGAGAGCGGCCGGTAGGGAAGGGAACAGTTCGTGTCAGGAACACGGCCTGCGGCGCGTAGGACAAACATTGCGGCCGCACAAGGGGTACTCCGCAGCGTTGATGCCGAAGAACGGATCGCCTGGGTTTCCAAAGCACTGTGCCGGACCACGGACCCGGACGAGCTCTTCGTTCGAGGGGCCGCCCAACGCAAGGCCGCCGTCATCTGCCGCCACTGCCCGGTTATGCAGGAGTGCGGGGCGGACGCGCTGGACAACAAAGTCGAGTTCGGCGTCTGGGGTGGCATGACCGAGCGTCAGCGTCGGGCCCTGCTCAAGCAGCACCCGGAAGTGGTGTCCTGGTCGGACTTCTTCGACAAGAGGAGAACCCGCAGCGTCGGCTGACCCAGCGGCCCGGCCGGGCACCTAGCGCAGGGGCCCTTGGGCTGCGGGGCGGGCCGCGCCGTCACCGTCCGAGGTGATCTGATCGGCGAGCGCGCGCAGCGCTTCGAGGTCCGAGACGTCGAACGGCAGCGAGGGAACGCCGATCACCGGCACGTGCGGGTTGGCGCCGGTGAACCGCGACAGCAACCTGATCTCCCGCTTGGCGGTCTGCGCGCGGTCGGCATGAATCCTGAGCACCGCCGCGGCCAGCGAGGCCGCCTCCGAATCCGGCTCGGCCGCCAACGTTTCGGTTCCGTCGATCGCCCGCTCGGCGGGCAACGAGCACAACGTCGGGTGAGTGCGGTTCAACACCAGCCCGGCGAGCGGCATGCCTTCGGTGGACAGCCGGTCGACGAAGAACGAGGCCTCGCGCAGCGCGTCGGGTTCGGCCGCCGACACCACCACGAACTGCGTGCCGCGCCTCTTCAGCAGCGCGTAAGTGCGATCCGCCTTCTCCCGGAAACCGCCGAAGGTGGCGTCCAGCGATTGCACGAAAGCCGCCGCGTCGCTCAGCATCTGTGAACCGAGCACAGTGGACATCGCCTTCATCGCCAAACCCATTGCGCCGGTGACCAATCGGCCTATGCCGCGGCCGGGCGCGAGCAACAGCCGCCACAGCCGGCTGTCCATGAAG
The DNA here is from genome assembly GCF_001672665.1 of Mycobacterium sp. E2238. Taxonomy (NCBI): domain Bacteria; kingdom Bacillati; phylum Actinomycetota; class Actinomycetes; order Mycobacteriales; family Mycobacteriaceae; genus Mycobacterium; species Mycobacterium sp. E2238. The sequence continues at coordinate 14,615 of NZ_LZKF01000018.1, forward strand.
CTGCCCAACCGTTTCGGCGCGTCCAGGAAGTCCAGCGCGTTGCGCGACGGCGGGGTGTCCACCACCACCAGGTCCCAACGATCCTCGGCCAGTAGCTGGCCCAGGCACTGGGGGTGAACGACCTCGGCAACACCCCGCAGCGGGTGCCCCTGGCGCCTGAGGTTCGCGGCGAGTTGCACGCGATGATGCTCGACATGCGCCGCACGTTCGACGAAATGGTGGTCCAGTACTCCGGAAACGGCCGGGCGCAAGCGATTCTGGACAACCAGTTCTATCAGACGGTCGCCAGCTCGCTGGCCGGCACGCAGGAATACATGGCGATGGAGAAGCTGGGCCAGCTACTGGCCGAGGATCGTTGGGACCTGGTGGTGGTGGACACCCCGCCGTCGCGCAACGCGCTGGACATT